>JBMOGB010000004.1:0-42304 GCA_049318585.1 Bacteroidia bacterium
CATTTTACTTTATGTTGCAAATTTAATTACTTTGCAAACATAGGAGCTATCGGAACTGATTCAGACATGTGCGGAAAAACGTAGAGACGCGATGCTTCGCGTCTATGTACAAAAGACGCAAAACATTCCTTCTCAACTATCCTTAGAGTTAGCGAAGCGCTCTACGGATTCTAAATGAATTGTAGTGTCTCCGACACGGGCATTTACAAACGAGTTTAAAACTCTTCTTTCATTTTAAATCCTTATTCCGATAGCTATCGGAACCACTGCTTTAGCCCAGCTTCAGACTAAGGATAGTTATACAAAGTGAATTTTTTAAACAAAAAAAAGCCCTCAACTTGCGTTGAGGGCTTTAGTATTATAAAGTGTGTTATAAATTAGTTTACTGAAATTTTAGCAACACTTACTTCTGAACCTAATTGTACTTTTACAAAATAAATACCAGTAGAAAGGTTAGCGTTAATTTCTGAATTAATTACACCATTGTTATTAGGAATAGTAATTGAACTTACTACTTGTCCTACTACATTGATAATAGTTACTTGAGCAACTTCTTCAGTGTTATCAGATATCATTGAAACATTGAAATTACCATTGTTAGGATTAGGATATACATTGAAAGAAGTAGCATTTGTAACTTCTTCAGCTATTTCTTGTAAATCTGTTTCACCTGAAGTTTTAGCTAAAGTAGTAGTACCATTTAAAGTAAATGATTTAGCAACTCCAGTGCCACAATTGTTAATTAACTCAACTTTTAGAGAACCAGCTTTAAAGTAAGCAGTTTTAGAAGTACTGTCAAAAGAAATAGATAATGTATCAGTAGTTGTAGTAACAATATTACCTGAAATAGAACCAGATAATGCCGTTACATTAGTGGTAGGTAAAGTCCATTTGTAACTTGTTACAGCGCTTCCATTAGTAGCATAAGCTTTGTAAACTACAGTTGTATTTTTTACAGCAGCAGCCGAGCTAGTTACTTTCCATACACCAGCTTTTTCTTTAACAACTTTAATACTGAAAGCAGTACCTAAACCAGCATTGTTATATGGAGTAACTTTAATAGAACCTGAAACAAAAGCAGCATCAAAAACAACACCAATGTTAGAAGCAGTAGTTGAAACAGTAGCAACACGGTTAGTTAAGTAATCGTTATTAGGATTTGCACCAGCACGAACTATACGAACACCAACTGGAACGTCAAATCTGTAACCAATGTTGTTTGAAGGAGTAGCAACAACTGAAATATCAAATTCAGAAGTGTTAGCACCTGCATCAACTAAAGGTACTGAACAAGTATTTTGAATTAAAGGATAAGCAATTATAGTAGCACCACTTAAAGCTACAGTTGGAGCTAAAGAAACTATAAAATTAGTACCATCAACTATTTTAGCAATGATAGTATTGGCTTTTAAAGTACCAGTACCAGCAGAAATTCTAATCCACATTCCTTCAACTAAACCAATTGTAGAAGTAACAGTAACTAAAGTACCAACACTTGAACCAGCAGTACAAGTTACAGGAGCAAAAGAATTTTGAGGAACAATATAAGCTCTTAAAACGCCACCAGCAGTTAAAGAAGTTGTGATATTGTTAGTTAAAGTAAAATGAGTAGCATCAACAATTGAAGCAACTGTATTATTAGTTCCTGCATTACCAGCAGTAGTACCTGGTACAACTTTTACAAACATTCCAACAGATAAACCTGTTGTACTTGCAACAGTAACTGTTTTTTGAGCAGATGCAGAAGTACCAACACAAGTAACAGAAGCAGCACCAACTAATACGCCATTAGCAGCATTAGAAGTAAGAGCAGCAATTTTAAATGTTGGTTTGGTTCTAGTAATTTTTACTGAATCTGTTGTTGAATAAACATTAGAAGCAATGTTAAATGCTTTACAATATATATAAGCTGGCTTAGCAGAAGTAGAAGCTAAATTTGTAGCAAAAGAAACTGTAATCGCAGTTGTACCTTGACCTGTAACAAAAGTTACACCAGATTTTGCACTGGTTGACCAAACATAAGAATCAGCATTTAAAATAGAACTAACATTGATAGTTTTAGTAGCTACATCTGAAATATTAGCAATTTCTAAAGTATCAATAGTAATATCTGCAACTCCTAAACCTAATCTAGTTCTTTCAGCAATAAAATCAGTAGTAAAATCAGCACCTGACTCTAAAGCAGAACCTGAAGCTGGTCTTAAATCAGCAGTAAGAATATTTGAAGAAGAAATATTATCAACAAATAAACCATTTGAAGAGGCTTGATATGAATTGTTATTAGCAGCAAACCATGCAGCAGCAGTTGGAGCTGTTACTCCTAAAAAAGTAGTACCCCATTTAGCATTAGCTTCAACAGTTGCACCATTTTTCATGTTAGCAAAAACGTTACTTTTAACTGCTAAAGCATTTGAACTTGCAGCATCTCTTGTAGCATTTTTTACACATAAATCACCATCAATAAAAATTCCATTTTGGAAATCAGTAAATACTGAATTAAATACTCTTAAGCTAGAATTTCTACGAATACGCATTGCTCTTCTAAATTTGAATGCACCTGTAGAAACAGTTTCGTTAAAAGTAGCATCGCCTCTGTATGGACCTACAACAGTAAAATTAGATAAAATAGCCTTAGTTTTTGGAGTAATTGTAGAATCAGTTCCAGTACCTTCGTTGTCTGACTCAAAACTTTCTGATGTTGAACCTGAACTTTGATCTGAAATGTTTTTATCACGAATACTTAAACAAAACTGTAAAGTTCCGCTGTAACCAAAATCAGTATCAAAATCATCATCTAAACCTCTGTAAGCAACTAAATGAGTAGCATTAACAGTACCACCAAACCACTCATAAGAATCATCGTTTGAATAAGAAACTTGTATATGATTGATAGTAGTACCTCTACCAACTGCACCAAAAGTTAAACCATTAATTTCTTTGTCTGGAGCAAATATATAACCAGCAAATTCAATACGGCAATAAGTCATTATACCTGAGTTATCGTTATCGTCAGTTCCACCAAATTCGTTATCTAACGAAGCAGCTAAACCTTCAATATTTGTTACACCACCAGCTGGGTTAATTTTAGCTTTACCTAATAAAATTACTCCACCCCAATCGCCAATATTTCTGTTAGAAGCAACTTTGTCTGATGTGAAAATAATAGGATCAGCAGCAGTTCCTTGTGCTATAATTTTTGAACCTCTTTCAATAATTAATGCTGAATTTGAAACTGAAGAATTACCTTTAATAATAGTACCAGCTTGAATGGTTAAAGTAGCACCATTTTTTACATAAATAGGTCCAGTTAAAGTGTAAACTTTAGTGTTTAACCAAGTAGTGCTAGCAGTAATAGCTTTAGTTACTGCCACCGCAGTAGCACCATTTTTAGAAGATGTGTAAGCAGGAGAGTTAGGGCTAAATTCAGTCCAACCTGAAGTCCAAGCAGTAACACCTGGTTCAAAAGCTCCTCTGTAAGATACCGCTTGTAGGGTTCTTGTTACTTGTGCAAAAACCATTACGGTCATTAACAAAGCAAAAATTGTTGTTGTAATTTTTTTCATTTTTTTTTATTTTTCAGTTTGTTTAAATTGAGTTACAAACATAGAATGCGTATGTAAACAGAAAGTTACATAGATGTTATTCAAAATTTACATTTAGGTTAACAGAAGAGGATAAAGTAAATGTAAGCAGCTGTAATTAAAACTTATAAGAAAAAGTAGCAGTAAACTCATTTCCGAAGTTTCTAGAAATAATTTTCAAATCTTGGCCAATATCATACTGTTGATTATTATTTAAATCATTGTAAAAAATCAATTCCTGCACAAAAATATCTTTGGCATTTAACCTGATTTCACCATTGTTTTTAAAAAAGGTTTTTGATACTTGAAAATCTACAACAGTTCTGCCTTTTTCCCACAAACTAGGCTCATTAATATTACCAACAATTGAAATTCTATCGCCAATACTATTACAAGAAATGGTGGCCGAATATCCTTTTTTAAGGTTTTGATACTGAATTCCTGCATTCAAAACATAGGGTGATTGCCCTTGCAGTCGCCTATCTTTATCAATGTTTTTATTGTCGCTATTTACAATTACATTTGATTCGATATAAGCATAATTTGAAAATATGGATAAGTTATCAAATACTTCATTTGAATCAATGTTTAAAAGAGAAGCTAGCAAAACCCTAAATTCAATTTCGAAACCATAATTAGTGGCCGAACTTGCATTAATATAAGTAACTTCTCGTGCTGCATTTGGATTTGATTTTTGTTCTATTGGATTGATAAAAGATTTATAAAATAAACTTCCAGATAATAATTGATTCCTACCCGGAAAAAACTCGTATCTAATATCGTAGTTATATATTTTGCAGCGTGTTAATGTATCATTTCCACTATAAGTATAACGATTGGTAAAATCATAAAATACAAAAGGCGCTAATTCTCTAAATTCAGGCCTATTTACAGTTTCTGAATAACCAATTCTTACGTTTTGTTTTTCGTTAAGAGAATAAACTAAATTAAGCGATGGCAAAAAATCATACTTAATCGAATTCACTTTTATAGGTGTTCTGTCATCTCTAGTTGAGTTTAGTTTTAAATAAAAACTTTCTAGCCTACTACCCCAAATAGCTCTTCCTCTGTTTCCAATTTTGGAATCAATCATTACAAAACGTGCAAAAATATTGGAACTTGCATCATAAGCATCATAAGGATTTATTATTTGTTCTAATAAAAAACCTCCTTTACCACTCGGTAAAAGTCCAATATTTTGAGAAGCAAAAATTTTGTCATCAGATAATGAAAGCAAAGTATTGTCAAATTCTACTCCACCACCTAATTGCTGATAGATAGCCATGTTTAATTTCCTTGCAAAAAAATCTCTTTTCCTTAGTTGATAATTGAAACCTAATTTTACACTGTTTTTGAATTTTTTATTGAAATCAAAATTTTCAGTAAAGTCAATTTGAGCATTATTAATTTGTTCGCTCGTAGTAGTATAAAGATAAGTTCCTCCGGTGCTTGAGTTAAAGTCGGCATTAGGCAATATATTTGCTCTGAATTCCGAATTTGGCGATGCAGTATAAAGTAATCGTCTCATGCCAGGAGTCAATCTACTTACATATCCATTCGATATTTGCCAATTTATTTTTGTTTTGGTTTTTGTTAAATAATGCTCACCACCAAGTTGATTTGTTAATATTTCATTTGAAGTAAACCAAAACAAATTAGACTTGTTTCTTAATGGTTCTGCTGAATTTATATTATATGCTCCTGTTCTCGTTACTACTTTATCTTCCGAATTGATACTATAAATATTTTTAAAACTTATGGAGCTATTTGTATTTATTTTCCATGATAAATTAAATAGAACTCCTGCCAAAATTCTTTGTGAAAAGTTTTCATCTTTTAAATTTGTAGCAAGTGCATTGTTTTCTGTTTGTTCATATCCATATAAATATTGGTCATATTTATTAGGAGTATTTGAATATGTTAATGATAATAGTAAACCTACAGCATCTTTAGATTTTATTTTAAATGACCTACCAAGCGTATATTGCATTGAAACCGAAGTGCCAAATGTGCTTTTTAATGAAGCCCAATCGTTAGGCATTGATTTAGCAGCTTCTGCTTTGCCATCTCTGGTATTAGGCCAACTATTTAAAGCTGGTAACGATTTTGGAACTGCTCTTGTGCCATCATCTAATCCTATAAAATCTAATGAACCTCCCTTATATGTAATTTTTTCTTTAAAGGTAGAAAGGGTATTGTATCCCAATCCAAAACTAAAAGATTGAAAATTTTCATCAGGAATACTTTTGGTATTTATTAATATTATTCCACCTGCAAATTCACCTGTTTGATCAGGAGTAGCTGTTTTGGTAATGATTAAATTATCAAGCATATTGGATGGAAAAATATCAAATGCAAATGCTTTTCTATCTGTTTCTGAACTTGGCAATGGCGAACCATTTAAATAAGCAGCATTGTACCTTTCATTTAAACCCCTAATAATGGCAAATTTATTGTCTTGAATACTTGCGCCACTTACTCTTTTCAATACGTCACTTGTGCTTTTATCTGGACTTCTTTTAATGGCTTCAGCCGAAATACCATCGCCAACCGAAACTGCATTTTTTTGCATAATAAGCATGGCACTTACATTGTCTTTTTTTACTTTTCCTTTGATGGTAATATCTTTTAATACCTTTTGTTTTTCAAACAATACGATATTTAAAATAGTAGTTTGACCTGCTTTTACTTCTATGTTTTCTAAAACAGTGTTTTCAAATCCTACATATTTGGCTGTTACTTTATATGTTCCAGGCTTTAAATTATTCAATGAAAAATCGCCATTATAATCAGTTTGAGTTGGCTTTGTAAAATCAAGTGAACTTACTGTTACCAATGAGCTAATCAAACCTTCATTTTTATCAGATATTACCTTGCCCGAAATTTTTCCAACTTGGGCTTTGGCTAAAAAACTATTTATAACTAAAAGTATTAAAAGTAAAGGTTTATTTATTTTCATAAGTAAAATAAAATGGAAGATAAAATTTAAAAAAACTACTTAATAGTTTGAACTAACATGATTGAAACTTGTAATAAATCTTTTTGTGTATTTTCTGATACTAATGGTTGATTTATTTTATAAACTGCATTTAAATTTATACCGTAAATATCGTTTATCCAGTAATTAAAACCTGTACCTAAACTAAGGTTAATTTCGTTTGCAGCACTCCTGTAAAAGTATCCTGTTCCTACAGTAAAAAATGGATCAAACGAAGATTTGTAATCAAGAATTGCTAATAAATTTACCTTACCAATAAAGTCAATGTAAAAAACATCTTTGGGTTCTTTTAAAGTAACTCCACTTATTTTTTGTTTTTCTGGATATAAATTAGAGCCAATACTACTAGCTAATCCAAACATATTATTCAATCTTTTTTCTAATCCAAAAGTTATAGGACTTACATTCCAAAGTACTTCTTCGTTGTTTATGTAGTTTACAAATTGGTCTCTGTCTTCAAAAATAACATTGGCTCCATATGAAAGAATAAATTGCTTGTTTTTATACTTTTGAGCAGCACAATTTTTTGCAACAAAAAAAGCTGCAATCACAAATAATAATTTGGTAAATGAGTATATAGTTTTTTTCAAAGTAGGTTACAAATAAATGAGTTTAAGAAGTACTCAGTGTTACATAAACATTATTAAACTTTTATGCTTTTGATTCACTAGTTCAGTTCAAAAATGTTGTTAATTAGTGTTTCTTTATCCAAATTTTCAATGGCATAATTCCTAGCATTTACCCTTAGTTGATCATTGTTTTCAAACAAACATTTATTCAAAGATTTTATCAACTTATTTACACTTTCGGGTTCAGTTAAAACACCAATTTTATTGTCATCAATAATTTTATACAAACCAGAATCAAAATTTGTACTTACTAAAACCAATCCACCAGTAGCTAAAATGGTAGTTAACTTACTAGGCATAACTAATCCGCTTGCTTTCTTTTTCTGAAGAATTAAATGAACATCTACCATGTTCAAAAACTCATTGAATACTTCATCGGGCTGCAAAGGCAAAAAATGAATGTTTTTAATTTTCTGTTTATTTGCCAGTTTTTTTAGTTTAGCTAAATTAGAACCAAAACCTGCAATAATAAATACAATATCAGTTTGATTTTTAAAACTTCCAGCTACATATAAAATCAAATTCAAGCCCTGTTTTTCGCCAATGCTACCCGAGTATAAAACTAATTTTTGATTTTCTTTAAAACCCCATTTTGTTTTATTTTTCTTCGCATTTTCTAATGGATAATACTTATTACAATCAACCCAATTTGGAAAAAAACGAATATCTCTGTTTGCCTTATGTTGAAGCTTTTCGTTCATTTCTAAACTTATAGAACTAATTTCATCCACATGTTTTAGAATATACATTTCTAATTTACTAAAAATATTAATCAGCCAATTCGACTTAATCATTTTCAAACTACTGGCTGCTTCTATTTGCAAATCTTGAACATGATAATTGATAAAACTACCTTTAAAAAATTTATAAAACAAAGCTGGTAATCCTAAGTGAAATGGAGGAGCTATACAAAAAATGTAGTTGATTTTTTTCTTAAATAACAACATGAGAATTACAAAAAAAGAACTCAATAAAAAGCTTCCTTCATGCAACACTCTTTTAAAACCATTTACTTTTTTGGGTACATATAAAGGGCAGCGATAAATGGTTAAAAGCCCGTTATTTAAAACTTCTTTTTTATAAAATAATCCTTTGTATGGCTTTTGTATTTCCCACTGAGGATAATATGGAAAAGCTGTTATAACTGTACATTTTACATTTTTTGAAACTAACCAATCCACCATATCGCCAGTATATTTTCCAATACCAGTAATTTCGGGATAAAAATTTATTCCATATACTAAAACTTGTTTGTTTGTCTCGTCTAGTTTCATTAAGATAATTTTTTTATTTCAGTAAATACATTATTGAAATAAAATGCCTTTAAACTTGCATACTTTAAACCACTCAAACCATCAATAAAACCAAGCATAAGGAAGTATGAACCCATAAAAAAAATAGCTCCAGAATAAGGAGTTTTTAAAATACTATATTTTATTTTTTGTGCGTTTGAGAGCGTGTTTTTTTTCTTAATTTCAGCATTCATTTTAACAAATCTTTTGGCTTCCCATTTGGCATATTCCACATGTTTTGCTTTCCAATTTGGATGATCAAAATTTACTAAATGCTCAATTTTTTCATTAATTATTCCCAAAGTTCCTTCTACAATTGGATGCTCGTGAATTTCCATGTCTAAATTACTCCAATTATCCTCTTCAATTTTTTCATATAAGCCTTTTTGGGTTTGAAAAAGCGCTAATTTTTTCAAAGGATATCCAGCTTTTAGCTTGTAATCGTTCATATATATTGAATAATTTAGCCAAAATCCTGAGTGAGTAGTTTTATCTAAAATTTGAGAAAGCTTGTTTTTAAAATTGGGTGTTAATATTTCGTCTGCATCTAAAAATAAAACCCATTTTGTTTTTGGAGTATGGTTCAATAAATACCAATTTCTTTTTTTAGGGTATTTCCCATCCCATTGTATTTGAACCACATTTGCGCCTAATTCTCTTGCAATTTCTACTGTATTGTCACTACTGAATGAATCAATAATATCAATTTGCTTTGCAAAATTACTCCCAATATTTTTGATGCAAGCTGCAATTTGATGCGCTTCATTTTTAACTGGAATTGCTATTGTTAAGTCTAACATTTATGATTTATAATTAAACAGTTTGAAATTTTCTTTCTTTAATTGGTACACATGGAAAACCGCTGCAAATGTGCCAAGCGGGTAAGTTGGAGGAAACAACGGAACGTGCGCTTACCACACAACCATCGTTAACAGAAACACCTGCATGAATAAAAACTTCGGCTGCTATCCAAACATCATTCCCTATAAAAATTGGCTTTGTAATTAGCTTAAAACCTTTGTCGTTATAATCGTGTGAGCCTGTGCAAATATGGCTTCCTTGAGAAATAACTGAATTTTGTCCAACAAAAATTTTGTCTTGAGAATATAAATTCACACCGCTAGCTATTCCACAATAATCAGCTAATTCAATATTCCATGGTGCCCATATTTTTGCGCCACCATAAACATGAACTCCTTTTCCAATCTTAGCTCCAAAAATTCTTAAAATAAACCTTCGCCATGCATGAAATGGATTTGGCGAATACCTGAAAAACAATAGGTAAACTACATTCCACAAAAGCCTTATAAGTCTATTCATAAAGCTAAATGAAGCCCCAATTCTTGTATTGGTATTTACACTCATTATATCCAAACTTGTGGTAATATTTTCCTGAAAATTGCTCTTATAATGTAACTCAATTTTTTGTTGAACGATTGATAATTTACATCCCAATGAGCACCAACTCCAACTGGATTTATGTTAAAAGGAAACCTAAGTAAGATAGCATTTGACGATTGTTTTTTATTTAGCAAATAAAATAACAACGTTTCAAAATGACTTATTTTTAAATTGATCATGATTTCCTTTTTTGCCAATAAATTGTTTTTATACCACTTAATATTGAAAACAAATAAATTACTCAATACATAGTTTTTATGCCAAACAAAAAAGTTAAAACGTCTTGAATCAGCAATAAATACTTGGGTATTTAATAGTTTTTGGGTCAGCAAAGATATTTTCGGAAAGTAAACTCTACCCGTTGATTTTATTATGTAATCGTTATCTTTAAGTAAAGTAATCTGGTTAATTGCATCATCAATTAATTCTAATTCACTATAACCATAATGCAAACCATTTGGTACTTTGCTAGCTTTGGTTTGAAAAATTTGATAATTTCTACTGAACTTGTTTTCTGTAAGAAATACATGTTCAATTTCAGTTAAATCGTAACCTGAGTTTTCGGCAAAAATTACTGTTGTAATTTTTTCATCTTTATGGTGTAGCCACATTTTTAAAGCTGCTTTATAGTCACTTAATCTAACCAATGAATCATTTCGTTGTACTTTATTTTTAAACTGAGTTGGTTCAATGCAAGCAGTTAGTAAAAGCACAAAATTGATTTTATTATTGTTCATTCTTGTTTTCAAAAAGTGCTTTCAACCTATTGGCATATTTATTTGGTTGATATAAATTCAAATAAGTATTTTTAGCATTTAAACACATTTCATTAAAAGCTTCTTCCGAAAGATTGTTAAATTTTATCATCGTTTCCACCAATTTTTCAACTGTATCATCTTCAGCAAAACCAGCATTATTCATAACTACTTCGTTCCAAATATTTACTTGTTTTGAAAGCAAAACAGGAACACCCATTCCCAAAGATTCAGCCACAGTAATTCCAAAATTTTCTTGATGACTCCATAAAATCGTGGCTTTTGCATTGGCAATTAATTGCCATTTTTCTCTTCCAGAAACCATGTCTTTCAATTCAATTTGGTTTTTTATATTTTCATTGCTTTTTACCAAATCTTGAATATATTTACCATATTCACTGTTTAAGCCTGGCCCAGCTATGATTAACTTTGGCAGTATTTTTTCATTAGCTAACCATAATTTTTGATAAGCATTTATGATGGTATCAATACCTTTTTTATGGTTGTATCTTCCTAAAAATAAGTAGTAATCAATAATGTTATTTTGCTTGAAAATATCATTTGGAATATCAATTCCATAACCCAAATTCAAGGTTTGCTTTGGTTTAAAATTGGAAAATGTTTTGGCTGCAATCTCCATTTCACCTTGCGAAGTGTAAATAATTCCATTTGCAGCGTTTATATTATTGCTTTCAACTAAATGCCAATAAAAATAATTACGTATTGATTTCAAAACTCGTTTCTCATCTGTTTGAAAATAAGAATCGAGCATTCCATGTGGGTAAATGAAGTATTTTGTTTTAAAATTGGAGTTTAACTTTTTAAGTGATTTTATAGCTTTTGAAACAGCATAACTATGATAAATCCAAATTCCATGAACCAAAACCACATCATAATTTGCTAAATTGTTTATTAGCCAATTGTATAGTTTTGAGTTGTATTGCCAACTGGTTTTATTTTGAGCTAACGCAATGATTTTACAATTGCAATTTTTTAAAAATAATTCATCAGGATTATCTAAACAAACTATCGTTGTTTCAATATTTAACTCATTTAGATATGGAGTTATGTAAATAATTCCATTTGGTGGACCGCCAGATTTAAGATCCATGCTAGCAATTACACGTAAAAGTTTTAACGTGCTCATTTAATAAACAAAACCTGTTGCTCTGTTAAAATATAAAGCAGACTTCTCTATCGGTTTTATTGGTTCGGCAGGAACTCCACCATACAAATAATATTCATTTAATTGCACTTTATTTAAAAGTGATTTTGCTCCTAAAACAGAATAGGAAGGTAAAAAAGCACCACCTAAAATTACCACATTTGTACCAACAAAACAGTAATCACCAATTACAATTGGCAAACTATCTTGTCGGTTCATTTCAATATTAATTGAATGTGTTAAAAATTGTGATTGATAGCCTGCAATAGTGGTAAATTTACCAATAGAAATTTGATTGGTACAATCTATATGATGTTGCTTTGTAATAGCAGATTCTTGACCAATAATTAATTCAGGTTTTCTGTTTGGTTGATGTATAAAATGTTTACTTTTTTGGATTAGACTAAAACCTGTAATCCAATTACTTCTGCCAATTTTTGCGCCACTCATCAAATGGATTTTATTCAAATTTATCGCAACATTTAAATGCCCAATTTTACTGTTTTCCTCCATTATTAATTGTTCTGGGAAAATCCATGAAAAACCAATTCTTGCAGTTTTATGAAGTTTATATCCAAATAGAAATTGAAGCAAAATTCTTTTTAAAAACCAAGGAAACAGAACCAATAAAAGTTTGAAAATATTTTTCATTAATTAAATGGATTTATAAAAACCAATATAGTTTTCAATCATTTGTTTTGCCGAAAATTGTTGCACATTTTCAATTCCTAACTTGACTAATTTTTCTTTGAAAATGTTGTTATTCAATAATAAAAATTGTTTCGAAAAATCAATAGAATTTTCAGGGTTTGCAGTTAAAACGCCTTTCCCTCCAATTTCGAGCATTGGTTCAATATTGGAGCAAATAACAGGAGCACCACAAATTTGTGCTTCAATAATTGGCCAGCCAAATCCTTCCGAAAATGAAGGAAAAACAAACGCATCGCATGTATTATATAGCAAATTCAATAACTCATGGTTTGGCTTTTCAATAAAATATATTCTATTACATAAATTTAACTGAGTAGCTAAATTGAAAATTTCATCATTAGGTTTTTGCCCTGCAAAACAAATAATTCCATTGTAATTATTGTTTAGTTCATGTAACATATTTACTAATAACTTTCTGTTTTTTCGTTCCAAATTTGAACCAACATGTAATATAAAATTACTTGAAGGAAAGTTATTGTGTTTTGTTTTTAAATTTTCTATTTCAACACGTGATAGTTTGTTGAAATTTGCATTTAAACCGTTATAGATTACTTTATAATTATTCGGGAAAAAGTTGTTGGCAATTTCTTTAAAATGATTCAATGTATTGGTTGAAACAAACGCAATGCGAATGTTTTTACTTAGATTTTTCAAGATATTATTTTGAAGTTTTTTGCCAAATCCACTCGACTTACAATAAGCATCTTTAAAGCCCATTGAGCCTCTAATGGCTAATACATCATGACAGGTAATTATTAGCTTTTTCAAAGGAAATATAGGGACATAAACTGCATTTGAATGATCGCAAATGTGATAAACAATATTTGTGTTTTGGATTTTATTGATAAAAACTTTTACCCAAAAATAAGCAGGAGTTATTATAAATTTATCAATATAGGCAACCCATTTTCCTACTCCAACATTAGTGCTTTTAAAAAAGTATCCAAATAATAAAATTGGAGTCCAAATTTCATAATCAATTTTATACTTATTTAAACCATTTGCTATCATATTTACAAATCGGTTCATGCTTTCTTGATTGTCTTTTGAATAATTGCCAACCAATATAATTTTAAGCATTTTCATTCATTAAATCATTTGCTTCATCCGATTTGAAAGAAGCAATAAGTAAACCACTAATTAAAACACAAAATCCTTGTGAAGTAGGCTGCGACCAGCCACCTTGAGGTAAAACAAACAAGGTAAATGATAAAATAATCCAAGGTAAAATATCATTTCTTTTTAAGTAATTCCATGACCAAGATGCTAATTTAAAGGTCATCATCACACGTATAAATATCATTGCTAATCCTAAAACAGGACCTAATTCGCCTATCAATCTTCCCCATTCGCCCTCTGAAATCAAAAACGATCTTTTACTTGTTAAAATATTACTTCCAACATTAGTTCCATAACCTAATCCGTAACCTAAAAATGGTTGATTGGTACTAGAACTTAAAGCATTAATTAAACCTCCCAAATACCTATCTAAAAACACTGATTCTATTCCTCCTTCAGCAGTATTTGCACGTTCTAATCGTGTTGAAAAAGCTTGAACTCCAATTGAAAAAATATCGAATAAACTTAAAAGCAAAGCAATTGCTGCAAAGCCTAAAATTATTGTAATTCCTTTATTACTAGTATTTTTTAAAGCATTTATACCTATAAAAGTAAAAGCAAAACTTATAATTATTTGGAAAAATAAACTTCTACTAATTGAAAAAGGAATGGCAGCTAAAAGTGCAATTGTTGCTATAAATAAAACTAACCTGTTAATTTTCGAAGTATCTATCCAAAAATAAAAAACAAAAACAGCTACTAAACTAAAAAAAGAAGTTGTACCACTTGTAAATGAAAATGTTCCAGGAGGACGTAAATATCCCATTGCACCACTAAATCCACCACCAATTGAATCACCAATTCCTCTGTTAATCCATGCAGTTTGAGGGTTAAAAAACTGTACTCCAATTAAAATAGCCATTGGAATAGAAATGTATAAAATTGATTTACCCATTTTTACTACATCTTCTTTATCAAATACTTTTCCAATTAAAAAAATCATTGGAAAGTGTATAAGAAAAATTCTTGCTCCATAAACTGCTACTAATAAATTTCCATGACCACTAAACATGGTTGCAATAAAACTGATGATAACAATTACAATGGCGTAAAATAAATACCTGTTAAAAAACACAACTCGGTTGAAACTAGCCGAAAAGAACAAATACAAAACCAAAGGATCTCTGATTAATAACAAAGGGTTTGCAAGCTGTGGTAGAACCCATTTGCGTAACGCTCCTTCAAATATTAACAAAAGAAAATACAGCCAAATACCATTTTTTAGGACTTTAAATTCTTCTGTTTTGTAGTTAATTTCCATAAAAAATTAGCCAGTAATTGCATTAGGTCTTTTATCGGTAATTGGTTTTTCAAAATATTTATAAACCAATGCCGATATAAAAATGGTAAAAATCAAACCCAAAATTTTGGATGCTAAATTTCCTAAACTATTTACCCTAAAACTTGAAGTTAAATAATAAGAAAAAAACAAAATTGGTATATGACTTAAATAAATAGAATACGACCATAAACTTATGTTTTGAATTGATTTTTTTATCCAATTTGTTTGAATAAATTTCATTTCAAACTTTTCAATTTTAGGTATGATTAATGAAAACGAAAGTGGAGCAAGCATTAAATAAAGTTGTTGACTTCTAATTTCATTGTACAAAATACTTGAAAAATGAACTTGTTTTAAACAAAAAACCAATAACAAACTTCCCGCAATAAACATATAAAATAAAACCTTATAATTTCCATTTACTATCTTAGTAATAAATGCAATTGCAACTCCAAACACAATTGCATCTAACCTAGCCAAAGTAATGCCTCGCAATGAATGACCTACATTTTGTTCAATTAAATACAATCGAATAAAAACAGAACTTACTATAAATATTGATATACATAAAAGGTAAGTTGTTTTTCGGGAAAGTTTTAAAAATGAAAGAAGTAATAGCAATAAAGGAAACAATAAATAAAACCATTCTTCAATACATAAACTCCACGAAACACTATAAAAACCTTCTTCTCTTGAAGTAAAGTTTTGAATAAAAAAAATAGTTTTTAAAACTGTACTTCCGTTAGTTATTTGACTACTTTTAAACCACTGAAAAATAACCATTACAACTAAAAAAAGCCAGTAATTTGGAATAGTTCTCCACCATCTTCTTTTCCAAAAATTGAGTACTAATTTAAAGGAATAATTGTTGTTTGAGTAATAACTTTTCCAAATAATTTTTCCGATTAAATAACCGCTCAATGCAAAAAAAAGTTCAACTCCCCAAAAACCAATTGATTCAAATATTTTAGCAAAATGAGCTAACAACACAAAACTTATGGCCAAAGTTCTTAAAACATCTAAACCAAAACTTCTTTTTTCTAACACGTTTATATTTTCGATTTTACAAATTCAGCAATTTCTAAAGCATATTTTGACCAAGGCCTTTCCATAGCAGTAGCTTTTGCATTGAGTTGAATTTGTTCTAATTGTTCAGGACTATCAATAATATTTTCTATAATTTGAGCAATGGCATTTAAATTTCCCGGTTCTACTAACCAACCATTCTTACCATGTAATATAAAATCTTTTCCAGCAGTATTATAGGTAGTAATTACGGGTGTTCCTTGCGACATTGCCTCGCTTATAACCATTCCAAAACCTTCAAACAATGAAGGTAAAAGCAAAACATCGTGTTGTTGCATTTGGTTTAAAATTTCGTGGTGTGGTAACGAAGGAATCCAAGTATGTTTTTGTAAATTTATATCTAATTCTTCACAATCGTTCGATGTTTTATTTCCAATAATAGTTAATGTTACATGCTTGCCAAATAAATTTGCTATATCAAAAACCTCAGCTATTCCTTTGCGTTGTGTTAATCCGCCAACATACAATATTTTCAAAGGTTTACTACAGCATTTTTTTGAAATTATATTGTTATTTACAGTTGGAAATCCATAAGGAATTACTGCAATATTGTTCAGTTTATTTGGATAAAAATTTAAAGAATCTTTTGTAAAACTACTTGCTACTATTACATGGTTTGCAAGTTCCAATTCTTCGTCTTTCCTAGCTAATTTTCGTGCCGAATTCAACAATCCAGTTAAAGTGTTTGCATATAAAGGTTGTCTTTCTTTTTCCTTTTCTAAAATATCGATTCCCCTTCGCCAATAGCCAATTGAAAGGTCATAAAAATTGGTTAATCCATTTTGCTTTGCAATAGAAAACGATTTCAAAGCAGCATCTTCGTAAGCATAAACTGCTTTTGCACCTAATAAAATTTGTTGACTAATTTTTTCACTAACCCATTTATCATGGTTTGCATAAATTGCATCCACACTGAACTTACCAAATTCATGCATAATTAAATCCTTAAAGCCAAATTTCATTGCTATTTGGCGAATCATTTCATAGGTAGGATTGGTATATGTGAATGGTTTTAAATTATTGTCAAACAAACGTTTTCTAAATTCAGAAAACTGATAATTCCCACCTATTTTGAATAAAAAATCATTTTCAAAACAAGCCAAACTTGTGTAAAAAGATTGAAGCATTTGTGCATTTACAAAACCAGAAGTTGCATATCGCACAAATTGATTTGCAGTTGGATGTGATAAAATAATCATGATAAATTTTCTTATAAAACTCTCATCCAACTTTGTTTAACCACTGCGGATGCGTATGTTTTATTGTATGCAGCTATTTGTTTTGTAGCTATATTTGGTAACGATATTAAATGATTGGAAAAAATTTTTAAATGCTCAACTAACTCATCAAAATTTGTGTTTTGTGGTAATAAATAATTCAAGTTGTTGTCAATACATAACTCACTTATTCCACCAGTTTTGGTGGCAATCCAAGGTAAACCTGCACTCATTATTTCCAATAAACTTATTGGCAAACCTTCTGGATGCGAAGAGTATAAAATAAATGCATCTATGTTATTCAAAGCATTTGTAAGCTCTTGTTTGTTTTTAAATGAACCTTTGTATTTTACATTTGGAAAAGATTTAAAATATGATTCAGTATATAAACTTCCTTCGCCCCAAATTACAAATTCAATATGCTTTAATTCTTCCAATTTTGATATTTTGCAAATGGTTTCAATGCCTTTTTCTTTTATTAACCTTCCTATGTATGCTAACTTTATTTTTTGTGGATTAATTGCTTTATTTTCAATAGTTATTGCTCTTGAAAAACAAGGTATTGATATTACTTTTCTTTCTAAAGCTTGGCTAATAAGTGTAGCATTATAATTGGCACAAGCCACAATTGTATTGGCATTTAAAAGTGTTTTTGTGTAACTGTTAGTCCACGTATTTCTATCTTGTATTTCACCTGATGTATGATGATGATGAACCCAATTTTTGATGGAGAATAGTAGTTTTTTAAAATATAAAATACTATTTCCTTGGCCATTGCTATACAAAGTTTCAAAGTTTTTGAAATTTAAAATTGGAATAAGAAATAGTAGTTTTAAATACCTAATCAAAACATTTTGATTGCTAATAATCCATACATTTTCAAATACATCATTATAAAATTGGTGAGTTTGAATACTTGCTTTTGAGTTTAAAATTAAAATAGAAATAGATAAATTATTACTATTTTTAAACTGTAAACAAAATTCTTTCAAATGGCTTTCAATTCCGCCTGTTTCAAGTATTTGAGTAACAAAAACCAGTACTTTTTTTTTAGCCAATTAAATATTCCTTTCCAAAAACTCTTTCAAAAGTTTGCTTAAAAAATCCAATTTTATAAACCGTTTTTAAACCAAAAGATGTGCAATTCGATATTAATTTATAAACCTTAAATTGATTGAATAACTTTATATTTTTTTTATTTGTAAAAGGATTTTGATTTGTTTTTACAGCTAAGTTAACCAAATTAGAAAGTCTATTTTTTATTTTACTCGATTTTTTTAAGTTTATTTCAGCATTTGGCAATTCAGTTAATTCCAATAAATCATCGTAAGAAATAATTGAAATTAAATTATTCATTACACTCAATCTTGGATCGCCTGGATTTGGATGTATAAGTATAACTGGAACGCCCATTCCAATGCAAGGCAATGCACAATGAATTTTGGTGGTAAGTACAAGTTTTGCACCTTTATACCTTTCTATCAATTGTTTTGCAAATTCCATATTATCTGAAACATATGATTCAAAATCAGACAATCTACTTAAAGGATCGTGTGAAATTTTTATAAATCCATTTGGATAAAATTCTAATATTTTTTTTTCAATATTCTTTGGAATCGGATGATCAATATTATCTACCCAAATAATTTCATTCTTTAAATTTTCACTTAAATTGCTGTTTTTAAAAGTCAATGTTAAACAACTTGAATAATAAGCAGGAATACCAAAACCCCTCAGTAGCCATAATGTTTTTATATCTCTACAACCAATAGGTGCATTCAATGCAAAGTGTTCTCTAACTTTTTGAATTTTCAGAAAATCAGATTTTGCAATGTGAACAGAAATATAAAAAGGGATGATATTTGGAGGTGGCGGAAAATTATCAAATTCATGTTGGTACCAACCATTTCCAATTAAAAAAGCTGGTTCATTATGTACTAAACTTAACATTTCTCTATCAACCGGAATTGCTTCTTTTGGTAAAAACTGTTGTGCAGCTAAACCTTGAATTACATCTCCTAAATTATTTCTTCTTAAACCTTCAATTTGGTAATAATATTTCACTTTTTAGTATGTAAATTGTTGTTTATAATAGAAATAAATTTTTCAGCAACCATCATTTGTTGGCTGTTTGATTTTAGTTTTACTGGTAAATTATTTAATGAATTGGAGGTAAACAACAACTGACTAGTAAAAATATTTAAGGGTTCTTCGTTGTAAAAATTTTCAGGTTTTTCACCACGTAATAAAACTGGTAAACCATGTTCAAGCATGGCCAATGTTGAACCACTTTTACCAAAAAATTTGTAATCTGCTCTTGAAATTCCAATATCGGCATTTAAAAATGTTTCAGAAACTTGTTCAGCACTTCTTTCACCAATATAATTTAAGGCATACCTACCAAGTATATTTTTTATTTGTAAAAAAGCAGCTTCTTTATAAATTCCATTATTGCCTATTACGTTAAATTTAATATTTAATTTATGTGCAATCGAATAATTTTTCAACCAATTTAATTGTGTAATAAAATCTGAAATATTGGGCGAAAAACTTCCTAGAAAAACAACATTCAACTCGTTTTTTTGTTTAGTTAAATTGATGTAATCTATAGGTTTAATATTTCCAAATAAAGGCAGTAAATCAGCTTTATAATGTTTTAGTTTTGAAACATAAAAAGGTATAGAAGTTGAAATAAAAAGTGGCTTTAAATGCTTAATTATAAATAACAAACAAAACTTTTGAAATTTACCAAGTACATATTTTTTTAAACTTTTGGTGTTGCTAAAATCTACCCAAAGTTCATGGAACATAATATGCAATGGAAAAGGTTTTATTCCACTTAAAACATTTAATAAACCAAATGGCAAACCTTTTTTTTGAAATGCAAAAGAAACAAATTGTAAACTAACCAAATCGGGTTCAAAAGTTTGAACAAATTGAGTGATAATACTTTTTTTTCTTAAAATAGATAAATCACTGGAGAGCCTAATTCTTAAATTTGAAATATCTTTAGCCTCTTCCATTTTCATGGCAATACACTTGTAATCGTTAATAGAAATAATTGCAATTTGATGCCCAAGTTTTTCTAAGCAATCGGTTAAATTTAAAACATAATCAGCAACACCATTTTTCTTTGCTTCTAAAGATCCCAATAAAAATAAAATTTTCATCTATTTGCGTTCTGATATTTTTTTTGCGGGCATTCCACCCCAAATTTCATAAGCAGGAATTGATTTGGTAACAACTGCTCCTGCTGCAATAACCGCTCCTTTATGTATTTCAACTCCTTTTAAAATTATTGCATTTGCACCTATCCAAACATCTTCATTTATTGTTATGGAAAGTTCAACACCATGTTGTTTATTTATTAATTCTTGTTTACTAAAACCATGGTCGTGGTCAATAAATTTTACACCAGATGCTATCAAACAATTACTTTTTATTTGAATTGATTTACGAATATTGAATTCAATATTACTACCTAAAAAAACATTGTTTTCAATACAAATATTTGGGCCTTTTTTCCAAATTCCATCAAATTTAAATTGGATATTTTTTTCAAGTTTACAATTATTTCCAATGCTAACTTGATGTGGCCAAGTTACTTGAATAGTAGGAAGATTTGTACCTTTTCCAATTTTCATTCCTTGTAATATAAAAAAATATTTTCTGAAAAAAGCACAAATTTTGTAGTTCCATTTTATTCTAATCAAAAAAAATATTTTTTGTAAAGTATTATTCATTAGATAAATAGCATGAAAAAATTGAATAACATTTTGTCGAAATAACAAGTCCAACCTTTAAATTTGAATTGATGCAATTCTTTAAAGTTTGAAAATATACTGCTAATAAAAATTTTCAACCTTTGTATTTTAAATTTTGGAGTGTTTCTAATTTTAAACTTTTCAGCAAAATATTTTTGTGATTTTATTCTTACATAAAAATTTTTAAAAGCTATTCTCCTTCTCCAAGGATGAACAACAACACAATTGCTTAAAAATAAAATATCTGCTTTCATTTTTGCCCTTTCTTTAAAATCAATGTCTTCCATTGTAGAATAAGGAAAGTGCTCGTCAAATCCACTCAATTCATTAAAAAAATCTTTTCTAATTGCAAAATTGCATGACCACAATTTACCTCCAAATAAATTTATAGGTGATACTTCATCATATCTTTGTTTTTCTCTATTTGCAATTGTTTTTCCTTCCAAAATATCAGCTTGGTTTTTATCCATTTCTATAATGTAATTGGAAAGCCAGTTTTGTTGTGGTATGCAATCATCATCTAAAAAAATAAGCCAATTTCCTGAAGCCATTTTAGCCCCAAAGTTTCTATTGGCTGCTGGTCCTTTTCCTGGCCCTGAAACAAATTTTACAGAAGGGAATTTGATGCTATTTTCAACAGATATATCTTTTAATAGATTATCGTTTGTAACAATTATTTCAATGTTTGAAATATTGTTTTGCAATAAGTTTTCTAAGCAAGTATTTAACTCTTTTTCTCTGTTAAAAGTAGGAATAACAATGGAAATTGAATTCATTTTATCAAAGTAAAAGATCACTAATTCCTTTCGTAATCATTTCATAACTTTCTTTTTCTAATTTCAATAAAATTGATTCTGATGCTTTTAAACTAGTTCTTGGAAAATAATCCCTAGTTATTAAATCATTCACACTTAAAAACTCGTTTTTATTCCAACCCATTTCTTTTAACAACTCTTCGTTTTTATGAGCATAAGCTATTGGAAAAACGTTTGCCCCAGAACGTAATGCAAAAATAGTAGCGTGTAATCGTGTTGAAATAACTTCATCGGTTGGCTCCACTATATTTGAAATATTTAATGGATTTGGATTATATGGCAAATGAGTAACATTTAAATTTCCAAATAAATATTTTGCAAACGATTCATCCATAGGTGTAAACGACCATGAAAAAACAGGAATACCATTTTGAATTGCATTTGTAACATAGTTTAAAACTAGGTTTTTGTAATTCATTTGAATAGATGAAAAATTTTCAAAAATTTCAGGTCTTTCTTCTTTGTATTGATTTAGCGGAGTAAGCTTCCCATTATTAAACATGGCATATAATGGTAAAACATTTACAAAAAGTTTTTTAGGTTTTGCTAATGATTGAATTCTTGTTTTTTCAAATAATTTTCTTTGAAAGGAAAATGCTAAATCAGGTTGATTATAAATGTTTTTCCTCCCTGTTAATTCTTTCAGTTTTTCAGCTTGCGCCACACTTCTTGTACTAATAAATGCTGCTTTGTTTATCAGTTCAATTGACTCATCACTATAGCTTTTACTATTGAAATCAACACCCATAAAAGCTATTTTTTGGTAGTTATGGTGGTATTTATTTATGATTTCAAAAAGCGAATTTTCATAACCAATCGCACCACCACCAACTATTACGTAGTTCCTTTCGAGCCAATATTTAAGATTATAAATGGTCTGTAATTCAGACGATATATTTTTGGTGTCAAGTATTTCTTTTATGCTATTCCCTAATGCAATATCTCCTAAATTTCCATAATGATAGCCTCCGGCAATTGCTATTTCTGCTTTATAAAAAAAATGAGCGAGCCATTTTTTTTTATGTAATAATTCGGGTTTCATTTAAATAATATTTTGTTTTTCAGCAATCCTAAAAAACGATAATCTGTAAGTGACAAAAAGTTGGTTTTTAAAACAATATTCAATAAATACCAAAAGTTTGGAGTGAATTCAGTCCGATATACTTTGTATAAAACCTTATCCAATAATCGATTTTTAAAAAACAAATTTTTATCTTCAATTCTTAACTTTTCTATGTAAAAAAATGCCACTTTTAAAGCCTCATTCTTCATTTTTGAACTTTGACTCTTCGTTTTTGTATTGGAATTTATTCTAAAAAACGAATATATTTTTTTGTACTTATATACCGTTGGATTACAAATTGATATGCGGCAATACCAATCTAAATCCATGCAATAATGAAGGTTTATATTTAAAGAATTTAGGATGTTTTTAAGTAAAAAACTTCGTTTAATAAACACGCTTTGAGAAGGAATAATATAGGAAGCACTAAAGTAAAATTGAATCAATGTAACCAAATCTAATTTGTTTTTTTTTGAGTAATTAGGTTTGCAGTTTTTTAACTCATTTCCAATCATTACATCGCCATAAATAAAGTCTTTAATCCAGCTATTTTTATCTGAAAATATTTCATTGAAAGCATTTGGCAAATAGGTATCATCAGAGTTTAAATATGCTACATAATCGCCTGTTGCTACTTGTAAACCTTTATTGATTGCATCGGCTTGGCCAGCATCTTTTTCACTGATCCAATAAGTAATTTTGTCTTCATATTTTTTAATAATATCTACAGAATTATCAGAACTTCCACCATCAATTATTATTATTTCTAAATTCTTGTAGTTTTGATTTAAAACTGAACAAATGGTTTCTTCTATAAAATTACCGTAGTTATAATTTGGAATAATTATAGATAGTTTTGGTAAAGTATTTTGTTTACTATTAAACATTTATCCTATATGTAATGCTGATTCAACATTGCCATTCAAATAGAAATTTTTAGTAAAAGTAGAACAATCCATTAACACCTTTTTCAACTTAAAAGTAATCAAATTATTTTGAGAAAGTAGCAATTCTAATTTTTGTCCTCTAAAGTCAACTGGCTCTCCACCCCAAGTTGTTACTTCATTTAAAATCTTCAATAAATCGGGAGAAATATGGTTGATATTTTCTTTCTTTCTGTATTTTTTTTCATCAATAGATTTACATTTTATCAATGGTTTTCCTACTTTATGTTTTTTGCTATTTATTGGGCAATCCATAAAATGTTTCTTTGTCCAAACCTCATCTTTTGTAAATATCTCAATAATCGATTTTTGGTCTAATCCATATAAATCACTTTTAGTTTGAAAGTAATAATCATTGAAATTTAAATTGGAAATAGTACTAATTTTTGTTGGCCTATATGCACTCAAACCTGCTAAAATAGTAGTTATTGGGAAAATATGGTTTTTGTGTGTTCTTAAAGTTTGAATATAAAAACTAGGCTCTTCTATAAAATATTGGGTTGCCCTTATTTCCATTTCGTTAGGAACTGAATCTAAATCTCGACATAAAACTATTTCTGAAAGCTTATCAAATACAGGTTTATATCGCCATAAAGTGGGCTCTGTGTTTTGATAATTATACGACAAAAACTTTAACTTTAAAGCTTCAAATTTTTCAGAAAGTTTTTCTAGCATTTCATAAAGTGGGTGCTTTATTAATTCTTCGGGCAAATAAATCCAGATAGCTGCATTTGGATAAACCATTAGATTTACAGCTATTAACGCTGGAATATTATACCAATAGCGCGTTTCGGAAATATAAGGATCCCAAACTCTCACATCTTCATGAAGTTTTTTGGGTGTAAATAAACTATAACTTATTATTACTTTTTCCATTCAATATTTTGTGAAGTATATTTATTTTAAACTTGATAAATTGATTTTGCATTTTTTTTATAAATAATTGCTTTTTCCTATATAAAATTACTTTTCTAATTGCTGTATAACTTAGTTTTGTGTCAACTTTGGTTAATTCTATTTGGTTTGCAATTGGATAATTGGAAATATTGTTTTTATCCTTATGGTTACCACTTCCATCGTTGCCAATATTAGTTGTTAACGACTTGGTAGGATATAAATTTATTTTGTTATTGATAAACAATGAAGCGTACCACCTAATTGCCCAAGAATTATTTTTTAAAGCAATTTTGTCTTCTAACATTTCTTTAAAATAATAACTGTTTTCTAAATCAAATTTCTTCCAACTAAAATTATTATTTATTTCATTCCATAATTTTTCAGCATTAGGTTCAAAAAGCTCCCAACGGTTTTTCCATGTAGCCCAACCCCAACATCCTACTGCAAAATCAAAATAAGTATTTACTTTTTTGTTGAATTTAATTGGAAACTGAAAACCTTGAATGGTAGCCACATTCGGGCTATTCTCATACACCAATAAAGCCTCGTTCATGTATTTTAAAAACCCTTTTGAAACAACAATATCATCTTCTAAAACAATCACTTTTTGATGTTTATCTATTACGGTTGATATGCCGTCTATGATATTATCTGCCAACCCCAAATTGTGTTCTCTTTCAATTAACTCAAATGACTGAAAGTTGTTTCTGAATGAATTTACAATCTCTTTAACTGTTGCAATATTGTATTTTTCAATAGCATCATTTTCATTTTTAGCACCATCAGCAAAAACATATAAAGTAGTATATTTAGCTTCTTTATTTTGCACCAATGAATCTAAAACTTTCTTTGTATGATCAGGTCGCTTATAAACAAAAAGAACAATTGGAGCTAAATTATTTTCCTTCATTTAATTGATAGAAAACGGTATTTATTGTTTTTGCCACAATAGAATAATTTAAATTTTTCATAAAAATATACATTTCTGATTGATGATAATCTTCTATGTTCTTAAACTTTAAATCCTCCACTAAAACTAATTTTGGCTTATATTTTTCCCAATTATTCGACTTTAAAACGTTTAAATCATTGCCTTCAGTATCTATTGATAAGAAGTCAATTTCTTGATTTTCCGATAATTGATTATCTAATATCTCTAATAATTTAAAAGTATCTAACTTTAGCTCTTTAATAATTTTATACCCATTTTTGTTATCTTTATTTTTAGCTTCTTCAGCGTTTAAAGTATTCAATGCAGGTTCGTTAAATATATAAAAAGTTTCTTCCGAATTATTATTTGAAATAGCTGCTTGAATATTAATATCTCGAGGCCTTATTTTTTCAAATTCATTCATGCTATCTGGCATCGCATCTACGTTTATACCGTTCCAACCACGTTTGTAAAAAATAAATGTGTTGGAGAATTTAACTGGATGATGAGCACCAATATCTACATAAAATCCGCTTTTTTTATACTTCAAAAGCTTATCAATTATCAAGTCTTCCCCCTCTTGTGCATACGAGTTATTTCTGAAAGGAAAGGTTTCTAAAGCAATTAAATATTTTAGTTTTTTGGGTAAAATATTTATAAATATTTTGGTGGAAATTTTCAAACTAAAATCCTCCTCCAATTGGTAATAATGGTTGAATAGTTTTGGGCTTAAACTTAAGTTGTTTAAAGAAAATACTTGTAGTCCAAGTGTAATCATTTATCGGTCCAAACCCACTAAAATCTATTTGTGTAAATCCAGCATCTCTTAATTTTAAACAATTTTGATAATCCCTATCCGAATTATCATAAATGATCATACCATCATGTTTTAAAAAATTAAGGGCTTTTGTTAAGCATTCACCTCTCAAAATACCATCAATAATAATAATATCAAATTGCTGATTAAATGCTACAATTTTAGAAGCATATTGGTCTTCATTTGAATAAATTATTTGTTGGTTTTTATTTGTAGTTCCTTCTTGTGCTTTGAACCAATCTAAATTGTGTTCTATAGAAATTATTGAATTACACCTAGCTGAAAAATACTTAGATGAATTACCTGAACCCCATTCAAAAACATTGGAATTACTAAAATTTAGTTGTCCTAAAAACTCAATGGCAGGATAGGTAAACCAAGGAATTGCTTCTCCATTTTTATCTACCGCACTCTTTGTTTCTTTCGACAATTGATGTCCATATTCTTTATTCAATAATTTCAATTTAGGATCGTAAACCTCCCTTGAAATCAATGATTTTATTAGTTTTTTTATCTTCAAAATTTTTAATTATAAGTACTGAAAATCAGTGTAAATATTACCTTGTCCTGCTGGTAATGTGTGTACTAGTTCGCCATAGAACTTGTCACTTTCTATCATGAATGGAAAGGCATCTATAATCCAATCGTGTACATTGCCATTTGATGAAATAAAAACAGTGAAAAAATATTTTCCCATTACCAATGGCAATTTATTGATGAGTATTTTTTGACTCCAATTTCCATTGGCAATTGGATTTAGATTTTGTCCAGAAACTTTGTTGCTTATTAAAGTAATTCGAGTTCCAAATTGATCACTTATTCCTAACGATATTTCTAAATGATGGTTTAAATTGAATTGTATAGAAGCTAGTTCAATTTCAATGATTAAGTCCATTCCAACATAAAAATTATTGGTAAATTGATTCGTTTTTGCATCCATAAAATGAACGCTAATTACCTTCACTTTTCCATCACCTTTTCTATCTGTTCTTTCATTTAAAGGAATAAATATTTCATTGTTTTGTAAATACTTATTTATCATTTCCGGAACAGCTCCAAACCCTTGCATTGTTCCTTTATTAAGTAATAATGCTTTGGAACATAAACTTTGAATAGATTGCATATTATGGCTAACAAAAAGCACTGTTCGGCCTTCTCCTTTGCTAATACTGCCCATTTTACCTAAACACTTTTTTTGGAAATCAGCATCGCCAACTGCCAAAACTTCATCTACAATTAAAATTTCCGATTCCAAATGTGCAGCCACAGCAAATGCAAGCCTAACATACATTCCCGATGAATATCTTTTTACAGGAGTATCAATATAATTTTCAACACCGCTAAAGTCAACAATTTCATCAAAATTTCTTTTAATTTCATGCTTTTTCATTCCTAAAATTGCACCATTCAAAAATATATTTTCTCTTCCCGATAATTCCGGATGAAACCCTGTTCCTACTTCTAATAAACTAGCTATTCTACCTTTTCCTTTTATTATTCCTTTTGTAGGAGTTGTTACTTTGCTTAATATTTTTAACAAGGTGCTTTTACCTGCACCATTTTTCCCTATAATTCCTAATGCTTCGCCTTGTTTAAGATCAAAACTGATGTCTTTTAAACTCCATACTAAATTATTATTGTAATTGTTTTCTATACTGTTTTTTTTGTTAAATAATGAAGCAATTTTTTGTTCAATATCTCTCGAAAGTGTTCCAGTTCCAATAGCACCTTTTATGTACGATTTTGAAATATTTTGAACCTGAATAGCTGTATTTGTCATGGTTTTAAATCGTATCTATAAAATCTTTTTCTACTTTATTAAACATAATTATTCCAACAAAAAACACAATTACAGTAACTATTGATGTGTAAATAAGTGCTGTAATTGAAAACTGTCCTTGTCCTAAAAATGAAAAACGAAAGGTTTCTAAAATGGTTGTCATTGGATTTAATGCTATCCAAAACTGCAAGTTTTTAGGTGCAGCAGATAATGGATAAGCTACAGAGGTACTATACATTAATAATTGAACTCCAAAATTTACCAACAATGCCAAGTCTCTATATTTGGTGGTAAGCGATGAAATAATTAAACCTATTCCTTGTCCTAATGCTGCCATAAGTATTAACAAATATGGAAAAAGCAATATGGTGATATTTACTTGTGGTTTGAAGCCATTAAACGAGTATATAATAAGAATAATTACAAACAAAAATTGTTGGATAAAAAACCTAACCATACTCGAAAAAACAATGCTCATTGGAAGTATAATTCTTGGAAAATATACTTTACTAAACAGGTTTGCATTGTCTCTAAAAACAGTCGAGTTTTTTAAAATACATTCAGCAAAATAATTCCAACAAATAATTCCAGGTAAATAAAACAGTGGTTTTGGTAAATTATTAGTAGAAATATTACCTATTTTTCCGAAAACAAAAGAAAAAACAAACATGGTAAGCAAAGGCTGTATAAAAAACCAGAGTGGACCAAGAATAGTCTGTTTGTAAAATGCAACAAAATCTCTTCTTATCAATAAAAAAAACAAATCTTTGTATGCTAAAGTACTTTCAATATCAAGGTTAAACCATGAATTTTTCGACTTTATTATCCAATCGTTTTGAGTAGTTTTTGTCATTTACTTTTTAGTAAAAAACTTTTTGTAAAAAGGAATACTTTTTTCAGTTTCTTCTTCAGTATATGAATTTCCATATCCATAATTGTATCCGTAACCATAGCCATAACCGTATCCATAATTGTAATTATAATTACCTACACCTCTTTTCTTCAAACCATTGTATATTAAGTTAATATTGTGTAGTTCATTAATTGTATAATACTTCTGAATCATTTTCAAAAAATACTTGAGCGTAAAATTGTGACGAATTACATATAAACATAAATTAGAATATTTGTCTAAAAGTTTAGCATCAGTAACCAGTCCTATAGGAGGAGAATCAATGATTATGTAATCAAATTTTTGCTTCAATTCATTAATTAAAATGTCTAATTTCCCATTTAAAATAAGCTCTGTTGGATTAGGTGGAACAATGCCCGCAGGAATTACAAACAATCCTTCACAATTTGGAACTTCTATTATAATTCCAGCTAAATCAATTTTATTTAACAAGTAATTGGTAATTCCTGGTTCCCTTTGAACATTTAACAAATTACTGATTTTGGGTTTCCGTAAATCAAGTTCCATAATAGCAACTTTTTGTCCCGAAATAGCCAAACTACTTGCCAAATTTACTGATAAAAAACTTTTGCCTTCACCAGAAATGGAGGAAGTAAATAATACAACTTTACAGCCTTCCACTGTTTGTAATTTATTTTGCACTGAAGTTCTTAACGATCTTAATTGCTCAGCTATAATTGATCGATTGTTTAAGTTAATTGCTATTGGGTTTTTGCTTTCGTTGAAATTGATTTCTGCAATTACCTCTGCTGATGTTTCTTCTTCAATTTGACTTCTAAAAATTATCTTATTGTTCAAGTCTTCTTTTACAAAAATATAAACCAACACAATTATAATTGATAGCGAAATAGCTATTAAATAAACTGTTAAAGGAATTGGTTTTATTGGAACATTACTAGCTTGAGCGTTATCCAAAATGATACCATCAGAAATGGTTGCGGCATAAGAAAGTTCGGCTTCTTCTTTGGTTTGTAGTAAAAAAGTAAATATATTATTTTTTATAGTTTGTTGTCTGTTTAAATCCAATAATTCTTGTTCAAAAAATGGAATTTTATACAACTCCAGTTTTACTTTTTCAAGTTCATTGTTTAATGTTTTTTCTTTTATTGATAAGTTACTATTGATGGTTTTTATATTTTCGTTGATGTCAATTTTTGTTCTACTAATTTTATTATTTACAACCTGAATGGAATGTGTATTTTGACTTCCTTTTATTTCAAGGTTATTTTTTTCAAATTCAAGTTCTATCAATTTACTCAATAAATTCAATAATACTGGGTCCGAAATTTCATTGGTAGCAGGAACTAAGCCTGGTGTATTGCTTTTATTTCCAATATAATTTTGAATAGAAAGTAAAATTTCTTTTTGAATTTGTACATTAGTCAAGCTCTTATTTATTTCGTTTGTTAATGTTAAAAACGATGACCCAACACTAGTTAAATCAGTAATACCATTTTTTGATTTAAACGCTTCAATTTCCGACTCAATTAACTTCAAATCAGTATTTATTAGTTGAATTCTTCCATTTATAAACTTAATGGTATTTACTGCTTTTTGATTTTTATTTTCAACAACTACCTCATTGTAAACCTTAATAATTGTATTTAATATTTTTTCAGATCTGGCCGAAACTGGATCAATAAATTTCAACAATATTGTACTTGCTTCTTTTGAGTTTGGTGTAACTCTAAGTCTGCTTACTATTTGATTAGAAGTGTTTTTAACTGTATGGATATTAAAGTAAAACAAACTTTTTTTATCCAAATTTTCTTGTTTGTTATTGATATGGAAAATCAATTTTCCGTATGGAGTATTTACCAAAGTATCTAACTCATATTTTTTTTCATTTACAACTAAACAATTAGTGTTTTTGTTATAATAAAACTCAATTTTTTCAGTGCATTCCTTAAGTAATTCTGGTTCACTTGAAGAGATGGTAACGGGGGAATTATTGTAAGACAAAATATCTCTGAATTTACCTTTAAAATATATTGGAATATTTAGATTTAACTCATTAACAACTTTATTGATTACCTTACTTGATTTAATTAATTCAATTTCATTTTCTACAGAAGTATTGTCTTCTAAATTTACTAATTCGTCTAAAACTTTAGCCTCTACTTTCGATGATTGTTGGTTTTTTAACAAAATTTGTGCTGTAGCTTCAAATACTGGAGTTTGGAATTTTAAAAATAACCAACCACAAATTATTGATACAATAAAAGATATAATAAATAAAGGCCAAAATGGTACAAACCTGTAAATTATATTAATTAAAATATTACCTGTTTTCTTTTCTTCAAAAGGTTTATTCTGTTGTCTTATCATTATTTATAAATTATCTAGTAAAACCCATAATTAATATTACTAGCGTTAAAACTCCAGTTGTAAATCCTAATATTGATCTGCTCTGACTTGCATTAAAAGCTTTTATTCCGTTCGGTTCTATATAAATAATATCTCTATTTTTCAAATTATAAAAATATGGCTCAAATGTTATCGAATCGTTAAGGCTAAATCTTCTAAAAGTTCTTATTCCATTTTGTTCTCTTATCAATAAAATGTTTTTACGCTTTGCAAAAACTGTTAAGTCGCCAGCCAAACCTAAAAGTTCAGGCAATGTTATTTGCTCATCGCTAATATTAACTAAGCCAGGTTTACTTACTTCGCCAAGAATTGTAACATGAAAGTTTGTAATTTTTACAGTAGCCAATGGGTTCTTCGCAATTTTCTTTTCAATTAATAAATCTTCTATTTTAAACTTCAAATTTTCTTTCGAAATACCAATTGCTTTTATTTTACCAACAAATGGAAAATCAATCATTCCTTGATTATCAATTTTATAAGTTCCGTTTATATTCAATGAATTGATTTGAACTTGTGTTTGTTCGTCTAAATTTCCTAATAGTATTTGAAGTATATCACTACTTTCAATAAAATTTGAATCACTAGCGCTTATAATTTTAGACTCACTATTGTTTTGTAGATGCTGAAAACTAGCTATTTCTTTGTTACTAAAACAAGAGGATAAAAAGAATATCATCATAAAAGTGATTATATAAAATAACCCAAAATTGTATTTTTTCATAATTTGTACATATAGCTTCGCCTCGTCAATCACATATTGTAATTGAATAATTTGTGTTTTAAAATAAAAAATTGAAGTATTGATTAGCTTTATTTTCAACAAACTAATCAGCCGCGAAAATGACTTTTATAAAATGTAGTTATGTTAATTGAATGTAATTAAATGTTGTTTTTAGTGTTACCTTGAAGTTACTAAATTGATATGTATTTTCAAGTAATTCAATGAACTATTTTTAATAAGCTCAAATAATAATTTTATATTCTGCAAAAAAGGTGCTTATAAAATACTATGTTTATAGAATAAAATAAATAAGCTTTAAAGCCTATTTTATTTACACTTTAAAAAACCCAACAAACTAATAAACTGATTTTTGAGTGTAAAAAAAATAACTTGTTGTTTATATTATAGCTTTTACTATAATTGCACACAGAAAAAAGGAATATAGCTTTACAATAAACTACAAACACACTTTTTTCTTCAACTTGTTGCAGGCATTGCAATTTCAAAAAAAATCAAAAAAATTTATTGTAAACTACTTTACATTACTACATGTACGAAAAAACTACTTTGAACGAAATGAAAGATTCAGAACTAAAGCAATTAGCTGAATTGATGAAAATTTCAAACATTGCTGACCTTAGCAAAGAACAATTGGTAAATAGCATTGCTGATAAAAACGCAACTGATTCAACCAAAACGGAACCTTTAGTTATTAAACGCAAACCAAGGATAAAAAAAGAAAAAGAAATTCCTGAAATAGTAAAAGAAACTCCTAAAACTGAAATTTCTGAAATAGTTGAGTCTGTAATTGTAAATAAGGAACCGATTGTTGAAACAGTTGCAGAAACTATTATTGAACAAAAAACAGAAAAGATAATTCCTGCGGCTAATCCAAATAAAATAAGACAAGAGCGCCCAATTAAACCTTATAACGACAACAAGGAAAAACATTTTAAAAACAAAACTGAAACACCAAATGGAAACACTGGTAATCGTTTTGAAAAAAATGTTTTACCAAAAGAAAATACAGTTGAAAACAATGGAAATACTGAAAATGTAATTCCACAAACTGAAAACAATAATTCAGAAAACAAACTATCTGAAACTAATAATATAGAAAGTAAAGAAGGTGAAAAACCTGCAAATGCAGAAAACAATTTACCTAGAGAAATTAGACCACCTAACAAATGGGATAAAAACAGAAACGATAGACAAAACTTTAGAGAAAAAGAAAAACAAGAATACATAGAATTAGATGGAATTGTAAACTGTGAAGGCGTTTTAGAAACAATGGTTGACGGCTATGGTTTCCTTCGTTCAAGCGATTATAATTACATGTCGAGTCCCGATGATGTGTATGTTTCTCCATCTCAAATAAAATTGTTTGGTTTAAAAACTGGTGATACAGTTAAAGGAACTATTCGCCCTCCAAAAGAAGGTGAAAAATATTTTGCTTTGATAAAAGTAGAATCTATTAATGGAAGAATTCCAGCCGAAGTTAGAGATAGAGTAGCTTTTGAACATTTAACTCCTCTTTTCCCCGATGAACGTTTACATCTAGCCGATAATGCTTCTACTTATTCAACCAGAATTATTGATATTTTAGCTCCAATTGGTAAAGGTCAACGTGGATTAATTGTAGCACAACCAAAAACGGGTAAAACTATTTTATTAAAAGACATTGCGAATGCCATTGCTAAAAATCATCCTGAAGTATATTTATTGGTTTTACTAATAGATGAACGTCCTGAAGAGGTAACAGACATGCAACGCAGTGTAAGAGCGGAAGTGGTGGCAAGTACTTTTGATGAGCCTGCTGATAAGCATGTGAAATTAGCGAATATGGTTTTGGAAAAAGCAAAACGTATGGTGGAATGTGGTCACGATGTAGTTATTTTATTAGACTCAATTACGCGTATGGCTCGTGCATTTAATACCGTTGCACCTTCATCAGGAAAAGTGCTTTCGGGTGGTGTAGAAGCAAATGCTTTACATAAACCAAAACGTTTTTTTGGTGCTGCTCGCAAAATAGAAAACGGTGGATCATTAACCATTATTGCTACTGCTTTAATTGATACTGGATCGAAAATGGATGAGGTAATTTTTGAAGAATTTAAAGGTACAGGTAACATGGAGTTACAGTTAGACAGAAAACTAGCTAACAAACGCATTTATCCAGCTATCGACATTGTTTCATCAAGTACTAGAAGAGATGATTTATTATTAGATAAAACTACTATTCAACGTCTTTGGGTGCTTCGCAATCACATTGCCGATATGAATGCTGAAGAAGCAATGAACGTGGTGTTGAATCACATGAAAAACACTAAAACCAATGAAGAGTTTTTAGCAACTATGAATAGCTAATAACATTTAGTTTTATATAAAATCCGTTTCGACAAGCTCAACGACCACGGACATTGAGCTTGTCGAAATGTGATTTACAAAAGAAAAGGCGATTTGAGTTTCAAATCGCCTTTTTATTTTATTTAAACGGACTATCTTTTTCTTTTGCAATGGTATTATAAACCAATTGATCCAAAACTCTTGGAACAAATTTTTGAAGTATAAAACTTAGCTTACCTTGAGTAGTTAAAACTTGATGCGCTTTTCGGTTTGTTATCATTTTTAAAATATAATCCGCCACCGTTTCGGCAGGCATTAATTTACTTTCGTCAAACGGACTTTCAGCTTGGCTTTTTGCCTCTTTATTCAATGCACTATTTCTAATATTGGAAGCAGTATATCCGGGACAAATTACACCTACATGCAATCCAGTTTTTAAGTTTTCAACTCTCAATGATTCAAAAAAACCTTCCATAGCAAACTTGCTTGCGCTGTAACCAGTTCTTCCAGGTAAGCCTTTAAAACCAGCCACTGAGCTCACTCCTATTACACTTCCTTTTTCATTTAACAAATAAGGCATGGCGTATTTTGTGCAGTAAACAGTTCCCCAAAAGTTAATATCCATTACTTGTTTTAAAACCAATAAATCTAATTCTGAAAACAATGCACGCATACTAATTCCTGCATTATTTATCAATATGTGAATAGTTTTAAAACGTTGAATGGTTTGTTCAATTAATTGCTGGCAATCGGCTTCCAAACTCACATCACATTGAACCAATAATGCTTCAGCACCTAATGATTCGCAATGTTGTTTTACATGGTTTAATTTATCAATATTGCGAGCAGCTAAAACTACCTTTGCCCCTTGTTGGGCAAAGGCATAAGCGCAAGCTTCACCTATTCCCGATGAAGCTCCTGTGATGATAACTACTTTATTTTTCAAATTTTTGTTAATTGGCAATAGACAATTGGTAATGGGCAATAGACAATTGACAATTGACAATAGGAAAAAAAGAACTGTTCAATCTTATTTCTCAAATCTCATTTCTCATTTCACATTTCACAAATCAAATATCAGAAATCAAAACTATTTCCAAATAATTGGTGTTCCTACCGCAGCTATTTCAGGAAAATCAGGTTCAATACCGTCTAATGCTTCTTCAATGGCATCTTCTAAATAAGCTTGAGTAACCATGTTTGCATTTTCCCAAGCATCATCAATGGCACCTTTGTAAACTAACTCGCGTTTTGAATTAAACAAAAATACTTCAGGATTTAATTGAGCACCAAACTGTTTTGCTAAACCTTGGTTTTCATCTTTTAAATATAAAAAATGTAACTTGTCTAAACCAAAACGCAATGCTGCTTTGGTCATGTGTTCCAAGCTATCTTCTGGCGATTTGGTAACATCGTTGCTATTGATTCCAACTATTCCCAAATTATCATCTTCATAACGCTCAAATAAATCTACAATTCGTTTGCTGTATGCTTGCGAAATAGGCGAACTATCGCAAGTAAATATAACTACTAATGCATATTTATCGGCAAACTCAAAGTGTGAGTGCATTTTATTGTCGTAACCTATTAGGTTAAATTCGGGTAACTTATCTCCTATTCGTAACATATTTTTATTGATTAATTTTGTTGTCTTTTTTAAATTTCCTGTTTGCTTTTAGCAATAATAAAACTGCTTTTGATTGTTCAATTATAAATATTTACTTATAATTTTTCTAACCAAAAATTCAACATTTTATTGTATAAATGAAAACGTGTTTTACCTCCGCTAATTCCGTGATTCTTATTTGGATAAAACTCAGAATCGTAATTCACATTTTTCTTAATCATGGCATCAAGCATTTCCACCGTGTTTTGAAAATGAACATTGTCATCGGCAGTACCATGAATAATTAAGTAATTTCCTTTTATTTTCTCTACATGATTAATGGGCGAATTATCATCATAATTTTTGCCATTTTCTTGTGGCGTGCGCATGTAACGTTCTGTATAAATATTATCGTAATAACGCCAGTTTGTTACTGGTGCTACTGCAATGGTTGATTTAAAAACATCGGCTCCTTTGCTAATGGCCAAACTTGCCATATAACCACCAAAACTCCAACCCCAAAATCCAATTCTAGCAGCATCTACAAAGCTTAATTTACCTAACGATTTAGCTAAAAATATTTGATCTTCAATTTCGTATTTCCCTAAATTCAAATAAGTACATTTTTTAAATGCTTCGCCTTTAAAACCTGTTCCTCTTCCATCAGCACAAAAAATGATATAACCTTTGTTGGCCAACACTTGATAGAAATAATAGTTTGAACCCATCCATCTGTCAACTGCCAACTGATGTCCAGGTCCGTTATAAGCATACATAATTACAGGATATTTTTTAGTAGCGTCAAAGTTTTCTGGCTTAATTACAAATGCATTTAAATCATCACCAACTTCGTTTTTTATGCTCATAAATTCAGCTTTTGAAACCATATAACTTGTCAATTTATTGGTTAACTTTTCATTGTTTTCCAACACGCGTAATGATGCACCAGCAGCATTATTAATGGTATAAATTGGTGGTGTATTGATGTTGCTATAAGTATTTAAAAAATACGATAAACTGCTATTAAATGTTGGGCTATTCCAACCATGAGTTGGTGTTAAATTCTTTTTGTTTTTACCATTCAATCCTATGCTGTAAACAAAACGTTCAGCTGATAAATTCTTGCTTGTTTTTCCTTCTAAAAATTCAGGACTTGAATAAAAAATAGTTTTTGTTTTTTCATCAATGCCATAAAAACCATCCACATCAAAATTACCATTGGTAATTTGTTTTACCAATTTCCCCTTCAAATCGTATTGATACAAATGGTTAAAACCACTGCGTTCACTGGTGATGACAAAGGTTTTATTGTCGGCTAAAAAAGTTAAGTTATCGGTAATGTCAACATAAAATTTATTCTCTTCTGTATAAATTACATTCGATTTTCCTGTGGTGGTATTGGCCAATAAAATTTCTAATTTGTTCTGCAACCTGTTCAAACGTTGAATAGCCAAAGTATTGTTGTCTTTGGTAAATTGCATTCTAGGAATATAAATATCTGCTTCTTTTCCTATTTCCATTTCTGCATTTAACTCAGAACGTAAATCGTAAACCAGAATACTAATGGTTGAATTTGCTTCACCTGCCTTTGGATATTTAAACTTGGTGGTACTCGGATATAATTTACCAAACATGGTCATTTCAAACTCCTTTACTTTGCTTTCATCAAAACGATAAAAAGCTATTTTATCACTACTTGGGCTCCAAGTAAAACCTTTCCAAATGGCAAATTCTTCTTCATAAACCCAATCAGTTGCACCGTTAATTATATTGTTAACTTTGCCATCGGTGGTAATGGTCTCTTCTTTTTTTACAAACAAATCATAGTAAAATAAATTATTGTCTTTTACATATGCTATTTTATTTCCATCAGGCGAAAAAGTTGCGTTCATAACTTTGAAATTAACAGGTTGGAACAATTGTTTCTTTTTTACATCATACACAAAAATATTTGATTGAGTAGAATGACGGTATAAACTTTCGGTATTGCTGGTAAATAAAATCTTGTTTTCATCAGCACTGAATTCAAAACCACTGAATGCCAAAATGGTGTTATCAAATATCAAATCACTGTGTTTAATAATGGTATCAATTAGGTTACCTGTGCTAAATTCATAACGTAAAATATTGGCGTCATTGTCTAAATTACAGTAATAACGACTGTCGTTTAACGAAGTAAAACCACTAACTCCAGCCATTTGAAAAGTTCCTTTGGCATAAATATCTTCAAGCGTTATTGGTTTCTTATTTTGAGCTTGTAGTGAAATGGTAGTAATCAATAAAGTAAAAATACTGATTGCAAAACGTGTTTTAGTAAAAAATAATTGTTTCATTTTATTGAGATAATGGTTAAAAAAACTGGCACTAAATTGGTTTCCCATTTACAAACAATTGTTTTTTAAATGGTATAAAAAATATTTTAGTATCAATTATGTTTGCTGCAAATAAACACAAGCATTTTATAAATCCTATATCCTTTTGTGTAATTATCATCAGGATTCAATGGATTTGAAACTAATTCAACAAAAAACATGAAAAAACTAGCATTATTAGCATTAGCTTTTATTACCTTAAATGGCTTTGCCCAAAACAACGCAACACAAGCACCAAGAAAAACGATTGCAGTAACTGGAACTGCCGAAATGGAAATAGTTCCGGATGAAATTTATGTTTCAATTTCTTTACAAGAATACAAAGAAGGAAGTAACAAAATAGTGATTGAAACTTTAGAAAAAGCGCTTCGTGAAACCATGAATGCTATGAAAATAGAAGCTAAAAATTTAAGTGTAGAAGGCAGTTATGGTTACCGAAATTATATTCCCAAAAAACATAAACAAAAAGACTTTTTCTTGAGTAAAACTTATCAGTTAAAAATGACTGATTTAGCCAAATACAATGAACTAATAGACAGGTTAAATGATGAAGGAATTAGCCAAGTAAGTATTAGCAGAACTAGTCATAGCAAGATTTTAGAATTTAAAAAACAAATGAGAATAAATGCCATTAAAGCTGCAAAAGAAAAAGCTGGTTATTTATTATTAGCCATTAATGAACAATTGGGTGAAGCAGTTGAAGTGAACGAACAAGAAGGAAATGAAATTTATCCAATGTATCGAAATAATAGAATGGAAAACATGAAAGTAATGGGTAGTGCGGATTCCATTTCTAATTGGGCAGAACCTGCAATAGAAATGCAACAAATAAAAATTAGCAGTACAATTAGTGTGGTTTTTGCTATTAAGTAAATTGACTTAAAGTATAGAAAATGAATAATATGAACAATCACAATGAGCGGATTGCCAAAATGACTTTTGCTTCAATTTATCCACTTTATTTAACAAAAATAGAAAAAAAAGGTAGAACAGAAGTTGAATTGCAACAAGTAATTGAATGGTTAACTGGTTTCAATGCCATAAAACAAAATGACCTTATTCAAGAAAAAGTAACCTTTGAAACCTTTTTTAAACATGCTTCTTTAAATAATAATGTTCACCTAATTACAGGTTTAATTTGTGGTTATAGAGTGGAAGAAATTGAAAACCCTTTGACCAAACAAGTTAGGTATTTAGATAAATTGGTAGATGAACTAGCAAAAGGGCGTAAAATGGAAAAGATATTGAGAGTTGCTAAGTAATTTTTTTTTATAGGGCGAAAATTGAATAAAAATCAAAGTTCAGCTTTTTAGGAGGAAAATTGCAGATAAATATTTAACCCAGAATACGCATTAGAAAATCTATTACGAGTCAAATCTACTTCAAATCAGTGTTTCCTTAAATTTGAAAAACGTAGCGCTGCTATGATTTTAAAATTTAAGGAACTGATTTATTGTATATTTAACTCACATAACGAAGTTCTAACGCATATTCTGGGTTTAAAAAAATAAAAAGCCCAATTGAATAATTTCAATTGGGCCTCTTTTTGGTATAATTTATTTCGATTTTCGAATTTAGATTTTCGAATTTCGAATTTCGAATTTTTTTTCATAGGGCTTCACCCTATGCTATTATGTTTCACCCTTTCAGGGCTTTTTTTATACATTATATTTCGAATTTCGAATTTTTTTTCATAGGGCTTCACCCTATGCTATTATGTTTCACCCTTTCAGGGTTTTTTTTATACATTTTATTTTGAATTTCGTAATTCGCATTTACTACGCTTCTTTCATAAAGTCGTATTCATATCTTTCTGGCGATACAAATGTTTCTTTGATAGTTCTTTGACTAACCCAACGCATTAAGTTAATCATGGCACCAGCTTTATCGTTAGTTCCGCTTGCACGCGCACCACCAAACGGTTGCTGACCAACAACTGCTCCTGTTGGTTTATCGTTGATATAAAAATTACCTGCAGCATTTCTTAATTTAACCGTTGCTAATTCTATTGCATATCTATCTTGCGATAAAACCGCACCCGTTAAAGCATAAATACTTGTTGAATCTACTAAATCTAATGTTTCTTCAAACTTGTCAGCATCGTAAACATAAAGCGTTAATACTGGTCCAAATAATTCTTCACACATGGTGGTATATTTTGGATTGGTAGTTACAATAACTGTTGGGGCAATGAACCAACCTTTTGATTTATCATATGTGCCTCCAGCAATGATTTCGCAACTTGAATCTGCTTTGGCTTCATCAATGTATTTTGCTAATTTATCGAACGATTTTTCATCAATAACTGCATTAACAAAATTCCTAAAATCTTCAACTGGACCAACTTGGAAAGTTGCCATTTCTTGCAACATTTTTTCTTTCACTTCAGCCCACATATTGCTAGGAATATATGCACGACTTGCTGCTGAACATTTTTGTCCTTGGTATTCAAATGAACCACGAACTAAAGCCGTAACCACTGCATTTACATTGGCTGATTTATGCGCCACTATGAAATCTTTACCACCGGTCTCCCCTACTATTCTTGGGTAAGTTTTGTATTTATGAATATTGGTTCCAATGGTATTCCAAATGCTTTGGAAAACACCAGTGCTACCTGTAAAATGTATACCTGCAAAATCAGGGTGATTAAATACTACTTCCGCTGCAACTGGTCCGCTTGGATAAATCAAATTGATTACTCCATCGGGAACACCAGCTAATTTAAAAACTTCCATTAATACATTGGCCGAATACACTTGCGTGTTAGCAGGTTTCCAAACAATAACATTTCCCATCATGGCAGCACTTGTAGGTAAATTACCTGCAATGGCAGTAAAGTTAAATGGTGTTAAGGCATAAATAAATCCTTCAATCGGACGGTATTCAATTCTATTCCACATTCCTTTACCTGATTGTGGTTGTTCGCTATAAATTTGACTCATAAAGTTTACGTTGAAACGCAAAAAATCAATGAATTCACAAGCAGCATCTATTTCGGCTTGATAAGCATTTTTACTTTGTGCCAACATAGTAGCTGCATTTAATTTAGCACGATAAGGGCCTGCAATTAAATCGGCAGCTTTTAAAAATATGGCAGCACGTTGTTCCCAAGTTAATGCTTCCCACTTTGGTTTTGCAGCCAAAGCAGCGTTGATAGCATCGGTTACATGGCTTGCATCGCTTGCATGAAATTGTCCTAACAAATGTTGGTGATCGTGTGGCGGACGCATGTCTATCAAATTACCACTTCTTACTTCATTTGCGCCTATATACATTGGCACATCTATTACTTTAGAGCGAGCTTCGGTTAAAGCATCTTTTAAATCTTTGCGCTCTTTGCTACCTGGAGCATAGTTTAAAACTGGTTCGTTTACTGGTGTTGGAACTTTAAAAAATCCGTTCATATTATAAATTTTGAATGTTAAGTTTTGAATTGTTTTTAGTTTAAAAACTGGGCAAAAATAATCCTTATTTTCAATTATTAACTATGAAAGTAATTTTCAAAAAATCAATATTGCTAATTGAAGAATTTATATTATAATTGATATTCGTGAGTAATTGTCTGAATCAGGATTTACAGGATTTAAGGATTTGCAAGATAAAACGGTGCGGGAATCTCATCCTGAAAGTAGTGAAGGAACTCTACGAATGTTGCCGTTGTTTGGTGTTTTAGTGAAGCGACACCAACAACAAATATTGCTTTCGCAAGTGTTTAGCGAAGCGTCACTT
>JBMOGB010000005.1:0-40658 GCA_049318585.1 Bacteroidia bacterium
ATGCCATTCTCCCCCTCGTTTGCAACGAGGGGTTAATAGTTGAGCGTTTATAACGCTAAAAAGTTTTATGTTAAAGATGAATGTGTAAAACTTTGTTATAAACAAATAACCACAACCCCCTCGTTACAAACGAGGGGGAGTATGAAATAAACTTTGTTGTAAACAAATAACCACAACATCCCTCGTTACAAACGAGGGGGAGTATGAAAAAAACTTTGTTGTAAACAAATAACCAAAATCCCCTCGTTACAAACGAGGGGGAGTATAATAAAAAAACTTTGTTGTAAACAAATAACCACAACATCCCTCGTTACAAACGAGGGGGAGTATGAAATAAACTTTGATGTAAACAAATAACCAAAATCCCCTCGTTACAATGAGGGAGAGTAAAAGTCAAAATATTAATTACTAAAATATCAAATTTACATATTATGTCAAAAAAAACAACAACCATAACTGTATTTATTGTATTGGTGATGATGCTATTCAACTCCTGTGCAGGTGTAAAGGAAATGGCTTATTTTCAAAAACTGACTACCAAAACAGATGCAGTAAAACAAAACACAGGTTTACAAGATGCCCGTATTAAACCCAAGGATATTTTGAGTATTACGGTGATTACCTCTGAGCCAGCTACTTCAAGAATTTATAATTTAACATTACCTGGTGTAATGCAGAATTCAGAAAAGGAATTTTCTACTTTTGCCACAAATCAACCCGCATTACAATCTTATCAGGTTGATGTGGATGGCAATATTGATTTTCCTGTTTTTGGGAAAATTAAAGTTATAGGACTCAGCTTAACGGAACTGGAAAGCCTATTACAGAAAAAATTAGAACCGGCATTTAGTAACGAACGCCCTATTATTACCATTCGGTTTATCAACTTTGCCATTTATGTGTTAGGTGAAGTAAACAGACCGGGTAAGTTCAATACCTCAAACGAAAGAATGACCATATTTGATGCCATTTCAAATGCAGGTGACCTGACAGTATATGGACGGCGTGATAATATAAGAATATTACGCGAAGATGTCAAAGGTATAAAAAAAGTGATTACAGTAAATCTAAACGACGAAAATATAATTTATTCTCCATTTTATTATCTCGAACAAAATGATGTGGTGTATGTGGAACCTAACAACGTAAAATCACGTTCTGCCAGTTTTGGCGCAGCCGAATCATTTGCCATATCGGCTATATCGATAGTAATTTCGATGACTTCGTTGTTGATAAATGTGTTAAATAAATAAGTTTCCATACAGGGTTTATGACACTCTGCTTTATAACGGTTGATTTTATCCCTTTGTTTCATTGAAACAGACGTAATATTACATATTAAATATGAACAAATTAAATATAGAAACAAATAAAAACCAAACATCTAGTGAAAAGGATCCGTACACATTAATAAGATATGAAATGTTTTATAGACATTTCAAAACTAATTATATCAAAGTATTAGATTTTGGTTGTAATACAGGACGGGGTGGGGATTTATTGAAAAAATTAAATCCGCAACTTATTATCATTGGAGCTGATATTATACCTGATAGATTGGAACAACTTTCAAAAGAAAGCTATTATAGAAGTATAAATCTAAATGACTATAAGATAACAGATTACATTTCAAATGTTGATGTGATAGTTTCTGGTGAAGTAATTGAGCATATCGAAATAACTCAATTAGTTATAAATCTTTCAGAATTTTATAAAATACTTTCTGATGATGGTAAATTATTACTTACTACACCTAATCCTGATTCTATATTGGTAAAACTTGGACGTAACAGAGTCTTAAAAGATCCTTCACATATCAATATAATGAAACATGAATTTATTGTAACATTACTAAAAAAAATTGGTTTTTCAAGAATAAGGGTAAAAGGTAGTGGAAAAGCTATTAAGTATTTTGGTTTAAACTTTCCAATACTAAACATATATGGTAGTTATTTAATTGTGGCACAGAAATAATTATAGGGATAATATGAAAATTTCATTATCAAAAAAAGATATTGTCTGGAGTTATCTAGGTCAGTTTTTTTCGATGGCATCAGGACTACTGGTATTGCCATTAATTTTACGACTTCTTACACCAGAAGAAATTGGTATGAACTATTTAATGCTTACTATTGGGTCAATGGTTTCATTATTTGATTTTGGCTTTGCCCCACAATTTGGTAGAAATATTAGTTATATTTTTAGTGGAGCACAAGTATTATTAAAGGAGGGTGTTGACATTAATTATAATGAAAAAAATCCTATTAATTATCGTCTTCTAACAACAATGATACATACTGCAAAATATATTTATAAAATATTGGCTTTTATTGTATTGTTTGTGATGCTAACATTTGGTACATTATATATTTACAAAGTTACTAATAGATTTTCAAATGTGAATAATTCCTTAATTGTTTGGATTGTTTACTCTATATCCATATTTTTCAATGTTTATTATACTTATTATACATCTTTGTTGTCCGGACAAGGAAAAATTATGGAAACAAAGAAAGCAATGGTTTATTCTAGAATTGCTTATATATTTTTAGTTTTAATTCTTTTATTAAGTGGTTTTGGATTATTAGGTGTATGTTTAGCAAATCTTATTGCTCCATTTTTAAATCGATACTTATCCTATAATTATTTTTACACAAAAGAATTAAAAGAAAAAGTAAATGATTTTCTGATTTCAAAAAAAGAAAAGTTTGAATTATTCTCGATTATATGGTATAATTCAAAAAAACTTGGAATTGTATTTATAAGTTCTTATGCAATTACAAAATTTGGTATGTTTTTAGCTGGTTTGTATTTAACATTAAAAGACGTTTCATCATATGGATTATTGATACAATTTGTTGGAATAATACTCACAATATCTGGTACATATTTTACAATTCAAGAACCGAAGCTCTCAGCATTAAAAGTTACGGACAATAAACAAAGGTTGCTAAAAGATTTCACCTTTAGTATGGGTATTTATTATTTTATATACATTATAGGTGGTCTTTTTCTTTTACTGTTTGTACCACGACTTCTTCTGTTGATTAAATCAAATGCTACATTACCAAATTCGTATATTGTTTTACTTTACTTAATTGTAATGTTTTTAGAATATAATCATTCTTTTTTTGCAACAATAATAGTAATCGGTAATAGTATTCCTTTTATGTGGATATCATTAATAACTGGAGTATCAATTGCATTTTTCAGTTATTTTTCATTAGCTTATACTTCTATGGGTCTTTTAGGTCTAATAGTTGCCCAAGGAATTGTTCAATTAGCGTACAATAATTGGAAATGGCCCTATATAGTTTGCAAAGATTTTGGAATTAATTTTTATAATTTTATATTTCTTTCTTTCTCTGAATTGTATAAAAGAATAAAATATGAATATCTTGTAAGATGAAAGTACTATTTTTTTTTTTTTATTGTTGATAATTTAGAAAGGAAACTTAATTTTTTCGATTCCTTTTGTTCTGTTAAAATTGAGATACACCTCAAAAAATAACCAACCATACGTACTTTTAAAAGAGTATTGTTTTTAATGATGCAATTTATAGTACTTTTAATTAAGTACATTAGATTATAAAATTATTAAAATTTATAACGACTTCGACATTACTTCTGAGAATGAAAGACTCTTTGAAATTTATTCAGATTTTATAACTTAATTAATATACATTTCCGTTTTATAGCCTGTTTTTTGTACGGAGAATATTATTAATGAAATTGCTTTAAATATGAAGAAAATCGCTATTATAGGAGCAAGTTATTTGCAGTTACCCTTGGTGCGAAAAGCAAAAGAACTGGGTATTGAAACGCATTGTTTTGCTTGGGAAGAAGGTGCTGTATGTAAAAAAAATGCAGATTTCTTTTATCCTATTTCAATAATTGATAAAGAAAAAATACTTGAACTTTGCCAACAAATAGGTATAGACGGCATTACTTCTATCGCATCGGATGCAGCAGTACCAACAATTTGCTATGTTGCTGAGGAAATGGGATTAATAGGAAATTTATATATTGATGCTTTAGTAGCTACTGATAAGTATCAAATGCGTCAGCGATTTTCCGAAAATAATGTTCGGTCACCTCGTTTTGTTATTGCAGATGATAATTATTCAATTGAAAATTTTCAGTTCCCATTAATTGTAAAACCTACTGATCGTTCTGGAAGTAGGGGGGTACTAAAAATTGAGAATGAACTTGACTTGAAAGATGCAGTGGCACGAGCAAAAAAAGAATCATTTTCAAATCAAGCCATTATTGAAGAATATATTACTGGCTCTGAAGTGAGTGTTGAAACAATTACGTGGCAAGGGACACATTATATTTTGGCTATTACAGATAAAGTAACTACAGGAGAACCTTATTTTGTGGAGTTGGAACATCATCAACCCAGCCAATTAAGTACAGATATACAGGATAAAATTAAATCAGAAACTATCAAGGCACTGAATGCTTTAAACATAAATTATGGTGCCAGCCATTCTGAATTTAAGATAACTAATAAGGGTGAAGTTTATGCTATAGAAGTAGGAGCAAGGATGGGTGGTGATTTTATTGGTTCCAATTTGGTTCAACTTTCTACGGGTTATGATTTTGTATCTGGAGTAATTGACGTATCTTTGGGGAGTTTTACGCCACCAGTACTAGATGATATGAAATATTCAGGTGTTTATTTTTTGTGTGAAGAGACTCGAAAGATTCTTCCAATTATACAAAATGCTAATAATTACAAGGAAATAGTAGAAGCAGAAACTACTAATAACGAATTAGTTTCTATACAATGCAGTGCAGATAGAAGTGGATATTTTATTTATCAATCAGATATAAAATTTAATACAAGCATTTAAAATATGGAATATGTAAATGAAACCGAATTTAGTAATGAATACAATGCCTTTTTTAATATTCAAGGTGATTTATTGAAAAAAAAGTTCGAATCGAGAAATTTAAAATGTTACTTGTTACAGAATGAAGCCGAAGTAAAGGACTTTATCACTAATTTTATTAATGAAAGGAATCAAATTAAAGACATAGCCTTTAGTGATGGTGTGACTTTGTATCAACTCGGATTATTCGATTGGATAAAAAGTAAATACAGTGAAAACTACTCAATTAATCAACCCTTAGAGCGTTCAAGGACTGGACAATATACTGTATATGGAGAAGAACCTCCAGGCAGAATGAATTTGCCTTATGATGAATGGAAAGAAAAAAGTGATAAGTGGTATGAGGGACTTAGATCTTCATTAACAAGTGATTTGTTGATTATTAGTGCAAATGCTATAACTATGAATGGTGAGATTGTATCTATAGATGGAATTGGAAATCGTGTTTCTGGAATGATTTTCGGACCAAGACATGTTTTGTGCATTGTAGGACGTAATAAAATAACGAAAGATGTTGAAGCGGCACTTGAAAGAATTCATAATTATACAGTTCCTTTGACTTATATTCGCCATAATTTAAAACATTGGTGTAACTTTCAAGAAGTTCCGTGTATAAAACACGGTAAGTGTGTAAAGTGTAATCATCCTGAAAGCGCATGTAGAAATACAGTAATTGTAAGTGGGCAAGTAAAACAAAATTCTGATAGAATACATTTACTCGTTGTAAATCAAGATTTAGGCTTTTAATTTAAAACTGTTGACACTATGACACCAAGTAAATTAGGTAGTTTCTACGAAGAATTTGTTATTGGGGAGGAAATACAACACTCACTTACAAAAACAATCTTTGAAAGTGATAATAATCTTTTTAGCTTACTAACCATGAATCATCATCCATTGCATACTAATTTGGATTATGCCGAGAAAAACCAACAAGGACAAATTCTTGTTGTTGGTACACTAGTTTTTAGTTTAGCTGTTGGATTAACTGTTCCGGATATTAGTGGAAAAGCCATTGCCAATTTGGGTTATGAAGATGTAAAACATTTGAATCCGGTTTTTATTGGAGACACTATTTATGCTAAAACAAAAGTTCTAAACAAAGTAGATTCAAAAACCAAACCCGATAGAGGTATTGTAAGTGTTGAAACTATAGCTTTTAATCAAAGAGGCGAGGATGTTCTTTCGTTTCGAAGAAATGTATTAATTAAAAAACAATCTGCTTTATGAATGTAGACTATTTAATGCGAAGTCTCATGTTTGTGCCAGCACACAATGAGCGATTAATGGAGAGTGCAACACGTGTAAAAGCTGATGTTTTATTGTTGGATATTGAGGATTCCGTTCAACCAACTGAAAACAAACAAATTGCACGAGATAATATCATTAAGTATGTTACGGAAGGTCGATTTAAGGGTCGTCCGGTTTATCCCCGTGTAAACGATAGGGAGAGCGGTCAACTACTCAAAGATGTACATCAATTAACGATAGAAGGTGTTACTGGTTTTATGTATCCAAAGTCGAAAAAAGGGGAAGATATTTATTTCTTTGGTAAATTATTGGAAACCATAGAGTTTGAAAAAGGTATTCCTGTTGGTACTTTTAAAATTATTGCATTGATTGAAACTGCTGGTGCCGTAATGAATATACAAGATATTTGTACAGCCTGTCCCAATCGATTGGTAGCAGTAGCATTTGGGTGCGAGGATTTTGTTACTGATTTGGGGGGAAAGCACGATGCTGAAGGGCAAAGTATATTTACTGCTCGTGCAATGATTGCCATGGGAGCAAAAGCGAATAATATAATACCAATAGATACAGTACATATTAAAGTCCACGATTTAGTAGATTTAGAAAAAAACCTTATCTTTGCAAAGAAACTTGGTTTTGAGGGAATGTTGATACTAAATCCTAAAGAATTACCATTAGCACATCAGTATTTTTCACCTTCGCCCGAAGAGATAGCATGGGCAAATGAAATGCTTCAGCTATCGGAAGAAGCAGTAGCTTTAGGAAAGGGTGTGGCAGTAAAAGATAATAAATTTATTGGACCTCCTATGGTGAAAATGGCTGAAAAGATAATACTGAAATATAAGTTGAATGAAAAGAGGTATTGACATAGAGTAATTGAATAGCTAAATATATAAAAATAAAAAAAGTATGAAATGTGTAGTAAATGATAAACATGAAAAAATAAAATATATATTTATTAAAGATAATTATGACATCTATATATGTGAAGAATGTAAATCAATAATGGCTGATGTTTCTTTTGTTCACGAACAATATGAAAGTGATGACTATTATACTGTAAAAAATACGAATATTGAATATATAGAAAAATTCTGGGGGTTTAGGATTGAATATATTTTAAATAAAATTAAAAAATATAAAATAGGATCTCTTTTGGATATTGGAGCAGGTAATGGTTATTTTGTTTGGAAAGCAAGAAATAAATATAATATAAATTGCGAAGGTACAGAAATTGCTTAAAATGAAATTGATTTTGCAAAAAGTACTTTTAATGTAGAGTTAAAAAATGAATTAAAGTCTATTGATGGAACCTTCGATGCAGTATCTTTATTCAATGTTATTGAACATGTTGTGGACATCTATTCATTAATATACGATGCAAAAGTCAAAATGAACAAAAATGGAATTCTAATTCTAACTACTCCAAATCCAAAAGGCTTTCAAGTTTTAATTAAAGGCTTGAATAGATGGGTGATGATTATGCCACCACATCATATTAATCTTTTTTCTAAAGCGGCTTTATTAGAGATACTTGAAAATACAGGTTTTGAATTGTTGCAATATGAGACACTTAATACCTATTTCATGGCGGACTTCTTATCAAAACATGGAACAAAATATCAAATAATTAGAAGAATAGTGATGTATTTATTTAAATTTTTAAATATTGGGGCTGACCATTTAATTATAGCAAAACAAAAATGATTTCAAGACTGATAAAATACTATTTTTCATTGCTTTACTGGGATAGAGCCTCGTTGAGGTCAGTAAAGAAAATGCAATTGAAAAAATTCCGTAAGATTTTTGAGTATGCACGTACAAACTCAAAATTTTATAAGGATTTGTACACAAAATATGGTGTAATGGATTTAAAAATTGAAAGCTGGGACGATGTAGAAAAAGTGCCAATTGTCAATAAACTTATGTTAAGAGATTATGAAAGCAAAGATATCGTAACTTGTGGTATTAACGATAAAATAAATTTACATACTACTAGCGGTTCATCTGGCGAACCTTTAAAGTTATATTTCGATAAATTTGCCGATTATACTTCACACACACGAGTATTTTTTGCATTGTTTAAAATTGCAGCTTATAATCCTTTTAAAAAGATAACTCTTATTACTCGATATGAGGAAAAAGATAATTTTCAAGTTGAGGGAGACTTATCTTTTTTGAAAAAACTACAAAAAAGATTTGGTTTATTTCAACGTGAAATTATATCAGTTTATAGCGATCCCGACTTTATTATTGAAAAGATTATAAAGTCAAAGCCTTACCTGCTTTGGAGTACTCCTTCTGTAATTGAAATTGTTGCTAACCGATTGGTTGAAAAAGGAATTTCTCTTAATGTACCATATTTATATTTTACATCTGAGCATTTGAATCAAATTCAATATGAAAAATTTAAAAAATATATTAGTAGTAATATTGTTGATATTTATGGTTCTATGGAGTCACCTTGTCTTGGTTTTGAACTTAATAAATCAGGCAAAAGAACAGTTTATCCAAATTCAAATATGTTCGAATTAATAAACGAGCGAAATTTCGAAAATCAGTATGTTGGCGATGTTGTAATTACAAATTTCATCAATTTTAGTATGCCAATAATTCGATATGATTTAAAGGATTTATGCGAAATAAAGAATGATGAAAATATACCTCATAAATATATAAGTCCAATTATTGGGAGAATAGATGATATACTACAGTTTCTAGATGGAAAACAGTTTGTGCATCACCATGCTCATGAAATGTTTATGGATTTTGAAGAATGTGAACAATTTAAATTTATTCAAATTCTAAATCAAAATATTATTCTACAATTAAAACCAAATAAAAAGTATTCTTTAGATGAAATTGAGTTGAAAGCCCAAAACCGATGGAATAAAAGATTTGAAAAATATCCACTTATTATTGAATTTGTTGATAAATTTGAAATAAACCCAAAAACAGGCAAATTCAAGAATATTGAAAAAATATCAAGTTTATGAGAATATCTTTTTTTGGAGACATATCGCTTTACAATATTGATTTAAATCATTTTACTTTTGATAAACGATTTGATAAACTTATTAAAGACTCAGATTTTAATATTGGAAATTTGGAATGCCCTATTACAGATATTGGAATAAAAGAGGAAAATCAGGCTGTTAATATGTCTGCTCCTCTGTCATCCCTTGATTTACTTACATCATTTCAAATTGTTTCACTAGCAAACAATCATATAAGAGATTTTAAGACACAAGGATTACTAGATACAATTGCAGCATTAAATACTAAAAATATAAAGTGCTTTGGAGTAGGAAAATCACAAAAACAGGCAATCGAGCCGTTGAAAATTGAAAAAGATGGATTTAAAATTGCATTTTTAGGTGCAACCAGATATGCAAATGCTACTGTGGATAATGGAGGTGGCACTGCCAAGGATTCTTTTTCGTTAATTGAAAATCAGATTAAGAAGCTAAAAAAGGATGGATATTTTGTTATTCCCTATTTTCATTGGGGGTACGAATATGTAAGGATTCCAAGCCCCAAAGAGAGAAAGCTTGCGCATAAATGCATAGATGCTGGAGCAGATGTTATTATTGGCTCACATCCGCATATTTATCAAGGTATAGAAGAGTATAAAGGAAAGAAAATTGTTTACAGCCTTGGAAATTTCATTTTTCATTCATCAGTATTTGATGGCTTATCTGCAATACCAAATGACCCACGTTTAAATGAATCTTTTTCTTTTTCAATAGAAGTTCAAAAGGATTTTTCATATAAAACTGAAATTAATGGTTTTAAAACAGAAGACTCTAGAATTACATTTTATAACGATACAGAAAATATTATTCTAAATTCTGAAATAAATGATATTTCAAAAGTGTTTGATACAAGTTATTTGAAATATCTAAAATCTTATTATTCTCAAACTTATGAAATAAGCAAGCAGAATATTAAGGTTAGGAATAAATTTCAATCTATAAAAAAATTAAGTTTAAAAGATAAGATAAGCATTTATAAAACAGCTAATATACAAGATTTAAAAAATAGGTTGTATGCTTTATTATATACATTTATAAAAAAATAGAATGAATAAAGTTTTAAAATTAGGTATCACTATTTGTATTTTGTATTTTTTTATCTGGAAGTTTGATGTGAATTTAATATTGTTATTTGCTAAAATTACAGATAAAAAATATATATATATTGATTTGTTAATTCCGATATTGATTCAATTTATTTCAGCTAATCGATGGAAATTATTTCTAAAACAATTGGGAATTGAGGAATCAATTTGGTCATTAATTAAAATCAATTCTATTTCAATTTTTCAAGGTCTTGTATTACCTTCTTCCCAAGGATATGATGTGTTGCGAATATATAAGATTGAGAAACGCCATCCAAAAAATCGAGGTGGTGCAGGAAGTACGATTATCATTGAGAGGGTTATAGGTTTAATTGTTTTGTGTTCTTTGAGTTTGGTATTCTCAATAATCAGTAAAGATTTTACTAATCAGAATCAAGTTGTATTAATAATTGGATTGATAACCTTTGCTTTATCTATAATAATTTTTTTGCTCCTTAACAAAAATCTTCATAGGTATTTTTCAAATAAATCATTTCAAAATAAATATTTGCAAAAAGGATTTGATTATTTCGATAAAATATATAAAGCGATTGCATATTTTCCCTATCATAAAGTGTTGTTATCATCTATAGTTTTGATTTTGATGTTTCAACTAGCTACAATTGTTAGTGTTTATTTGATTTTTAATGCATTTGGGTTTGACATACCTTTATATCAACACATTTCACTTTATCCAATAATTTCCATTTTATCAATGATTCCAATAACCATAAGCGGATTTGGTATTAGGGAGGGTTTTTTTGTTTACTTTTATTCTCAGTTAGGGGTATCAGCCGATGTGGCTATAGGCGTTTCATTAGTAAATTACATGATTATTGTTTTAACACCAGCTTTAATTGGTAGTCTGTTTTATTTAGGCGATATTTTTAAGAAAGAAAGAACAATATGATAGAAAAAATCCCATCAATTTCAATAGTGGTTCCAGTATATAACGACCAAGAAGTGTTGAAAGAATTATATGCACGTTTAAAGCCAGTTGTTGATACACTAACCAGTAATTATGAAATTATTTTAGTGGATGACGGTAGTAAGGATAATTCCTGGAAAGAAATACTAGCATTGCACAAACAAGACTCAAATGTAGTAGCCGTAAAACTTGCAAGAAACTTTGGGCAACAAAATTCTATCGCTGCTGGTTTGGATATTTCGTTAAATGACATTGTAGTATTAATGGATTCCGATTTACAAGATAGGCCGGAAGATATACCATTATTAATAGATGCTTTGCTAAAAAATGATGCTTCGATGGCCATTGCACAGTGGGAGGAAAGGAAGGATTCAATTTTTAAAATTTTTGTATCCAAGTTATTTTATCAACTTTCAAACAGAATTACCAGTATTCAGACCAAACCATCTTTGGGTGTATTTCGAGCCATGAAAAGAGATGTGATACTTGAATTAAAAAATTTCCCTGAAAGAACTGCCACTACACTTAGTATATTATATTTTATTGGGTCTGATTATGTGGCGGTTCCTCTGAAACGAGATGCACGATTTGCCGGTAAAAGTGGTTATAATTTTAGTAAAATGTTATCAATGACTTTTGCTAGAATTTTCTCTTTTTCTATGTTTCCTATTCGTATGGCTACTTATTTAGGTTTTGGTATTAGTGGAATTAGTTTTATTTTAGGTGTGGTTTTTATTATTCGTCGAATTCTGGGTATGGTAGCACCTGGCTGGACTTCCATCATTGTGCTCATACTATTTTTGTTTGGATTAAACTTTGCATTTATGGGTGTACTGGGTGAATATATTGGGAAGATATTTCTTGAAACTAAGCAGCGTCCAAAATATATAATTGGAAATATATTAAAGAAAAAAGGAAATGAGTAAAAAAATAGTGATACTTGGTGGATTGGGAAATGGTTCTGTAATTGCAGCTGCAATTGTACACGCTAATAAAATGGGATTTAATGAATGGGAATTTGAAGGATATTTAAATGACAGAATTCCAATTGGAGATTTAATAGACTCATACCCAGTATTGGGTAAAATGTCTGATATTCAAAAATTCATAGAAAAGGATTTTTATTTCGTTAATACAATTCTACGTATTGATGGTCAAAAAGAGAGACTTGATTTTGTTTCGGAATTAAATATTCCTGATAACCGATTAGCCATTTTTATTCATCCAATGGCTTATGTAGCCCCAAACGTAGAATTATCGCCCGGAACAGTCATTATGCCACAAGTATCAGTTTCTTCAGGAACAAAATTTGGAAAATCTTGTCTAGTTATGGTTGGAGCTACTGTAGGACATGATAATACTATCGGAGATAATTGCCACATCGCTGCACAAGCTTGTGTGGGTGCGTATTTAAATATTGGAATAGGTGTTCATATTGGCTTAAACTCTACTATTCGAGAAAATCTAAATATAGGTGATTATGCAACTGTTGGAATGGGTGCTGTTCTCACCAAAAATGTTGGTGAAAGTGAAATATGGGTAGGAAATCCCGCTAAATTTTTACGAAAAGCTGAATAACTAAATGTAAACTATGTTACCCTTTAATAAACCCTTCCTTACAGGAAAAGAAACATATTATATTGAACAAGCCGTGAAATCAGGAAAAATTTCTGGTAACGGCATGTTTACACAAAAATGTCAACTATTTTTTGAAGAAAGATATGGATTCAAAAAATGTTTACTCACCACTTCGTGTACTGATGCTTTGGAAATGGCAGCCATCCTTTGTGATATCAAGGCTGGTGATGAAGTAATAATTCCAAGTTATACATTTGTTTCTACTGCTTTGGCATTTGTGAGGCAAGGGGCAATTATCGTTTTTGCGGATAGTTATTACGATAATCCAAATATCGATGCTGATAAAATTGAATCACTTATAACACCTAGAACAAAAGTAATTGTTCCTGTTCATTATGCCGGTGTGGCTTGCGATATGGATAAGATTATGCAACTGGCAGATAAGTATGGTCTGTTGGTTGTGGAAGATGCAGCACAGGCAGTGGATTCGTTTTACCTCCCAACAACTCAACCCAATAATGGAGGCTTAAAACATAAAAGAGCTTTAGGGAGTATTGGACATTTCGGTTGTTTTTCATTTCACGAAACAAAAAATATTATTTCTGGTGAGGGTGGTATGTTGGCTATTAATGACGAACGATTTATGCATCGCGCTGAAATTATTTGGGAAAAGGGAACCAACCGTGCCGAGTTTTTTCGAGGTGAAGTTAATAAATATGGTTGGGTAGATATTGGTAGCTCTTTTTTGCCTTCTGAAGTGATTGCAGCCTTTCTTTGGGCACAAATTGAGAATCTTGATGATATTCAAAATAGACGTAAAGTGCTTTGGAATTTTTATAATCAGGGATTAAAGGCTTTTGCAGACAAAGGATTTTTCTCATTACCTTTGTTACCAGAATTTGCTTCAAATAATGCACACATGTTTTATCTGGTTTGCAATTCGTTGGAGGAACGTAGCAAATTAATTGCTTATTTAAGATCAAATAATATATCCTCAGTATTCCATTACCTAAGCCTGCATAATAGTCCTTATTATACAGATAAACATGACGGTCGTGAATTGGCAAATTGTGATAGATTTGCAGATTGTTTGGTGAGGTTACCAATGTTTTATGAATTAAATGAAAAAGAGTCTGTTTTAATTATTGACAAAATAAAACAATATTTTTGATGAAAAATTTAACTGTTGAATTAAATAAGAGTTTCTATATTATATTTTTTATAATATTTTCGATAATTTCTTTGTTACTAATTGAAAAATATCAAACCCCTTGGTTTGATGAAGTTTTTTTTGCAGATGTATCAATGGACTTTCTAAAAAATCATACCTTTTTTTGTAGAGAGGATGCTATTCGAACTAGTCATGAAGTACTAATATATGGTCCTATATATTTTGTTTTGAGTTCTTTCTCATTTACTGTTTTAGGATTTGGTATGTGGCAATTTAGATTATTAGGGCTTGTTTCAGGATTGATTGTTTTGTACATATTTTTAGAAAAAACAGCTAAATACACCAATTCAAAATATGCATTACTTTTTCTTTTGTTTTTGATTACTGACAGAGTTTTTAATTTTAGCATACATTCTGGGAGAATGGATATGCTTGCTGTTCTTTTTTTGACAATAGCTGTTTTGATACTTTGCGAAAGAAAAGGAAATCAATATATACGAAGTTTTGTAGCTGGATTTTTTTTAGCCTTAGCCGGTTTAACAACCATAAGAATTTTGTTATTTCTGCCTTTTTTAGTTTTACTTCCATTATTTGAACAAAATAACAAAACGAGATTAAAACTGCTCTATCAACTTACTTTCGCAGCTATCACATTAATAGTTATATATTTAATGTGGGTTTATTATGCTTTTGGTTCAATAGGAAGTATGATAGATTATATAAAATCAATGCCAGTATTAAATCAACATTTTTCAGGTTTTCCTGGAAATATATATAATAAGATATTTCGCAAAGTCTATGAGATTCCAAAATTTTTATTGTTTTATATATCTGTAATTTATTTAATTAGACGAAAAGCTTATCGTGATTTATTTATATCATTTGTTGTTTTATTATCATTTGGATTTATCTTGTTTGTTGATGAAGTTGGTCCTTATCGGGCTATGATTTTTCCATTTCTGTATTTCGTTATTGTATATGCCTCGTACGATTTCTTTAAAATGTCAAAAAACAAATGGATTAAAAATACCTTAATTATTTTTGTAATTGGCATTTTAGTGACAAATCTCATTTTAATTTCTGCCAGATATGTAGTAATTTTTGCAAATTGGAATGTAACCTCATCTGAAATATTGGAAAAGAAAGTCATTTCTTTAATCCCTAAAAATGCAAAAGTATTTGGAGATTACAAATATTATTATGCTTGTAAAAAACAAAATGCGAATTTTATTTCAAATTCTAATATGAATCAAAAGAAACGTGACTTTGTTGAGAAGGTATTTCGACCGGATTATATCATAGTTTCAAAGGATGATAATTTTGTTAATATGGGGGTAAAAAAGACGATCATACCAATGTATTCAGATAATCATTATTTTTTTCCAATTAGTCTTATTGTAATGGAAGAGAGCTTATTAGATGAAATGTGTTATGGGGGTGTAATTACTAAATTTGATTAAACAGATGTTAATTAGCGGAATGTATGATTTACATTTGTGATATTTATTTGTTAGTAGTAGGATTAACTTTAATTATAATCATTCACACTTTGGATAAATGAGTATCAATGTATTTTTATAACATTCATTTTATAATTGTATTTTTAAGTTCTTGAGGGCGTGTTTTTATTTGTTAAAATCAGGCTTCAAATTTTCAAGATATTAAATTTGTAATTTTTTTACTAATTAAGAATAAAGCAGAGTTAATAAAATATACTATACTTTTAAGAATATAACTACTAACTTTTATGCAATTGACTACTAAAATACTTCAGTATTGGGGTAGAAATTTTTTATTTAAAATATCATTTGTTATTTATGTTATTTAATTCATTTTCATTTCTCTTATTTTTTCCAATAGTAACAATGCTTTATTTTTTGTTACCACACAAGGCAAGATGGTTTTTCTTATTATCGGCAAGTTGTGTTTTTTATATGTTTTTTATTCCAATTTATATTTTAATACTGTTAATTACTATTGTAATTGACTATATTGCAGGTATTTATATTGAGAAGACTGTAGGTGAAAAAAGAAAAATTTATTTGGTTGTAAGTATATTGTCAACTTGTTTGGTATTATTTATTTTTAAATATTTCAATTTTTTCAATACAAATTTTAGTTTATTAGCTGATTATTTTCATTTAAATTATCCAATTCAAACACTTAATATTATACTTCCTATTGGGTTGTCATTTCATACTTTCCAAAGTTTAAGCTATGTAATCGAAGTTTATAGAGGAAATCAAAAAGCAGAAAAACATTTCGGTATATATTCATTATACGTTATGTTTTATCCTCAGTTGGTTGCAGGTCCAATAGAGCGTCCTCAAAATATGTTACATCAGTTTCATGAGAAACATACATTTAAGTATGATGACATGGTAGAAGGATTAAAATTAATTTTATGGGGAGTTTTCAAAAAAGTTGTTATTGCTGATAGATTGTCACTATATGTAAACTCTGTATATAATAATCCAAATCAACATTCGGGTATTAGTTTGTTAGTTGCAACGTTTTTCTTTGCTTTTCAGATATATTGTGATTTTTCGGGATATTCAGATATTGCCATTGGAAGTGGACGTGTAATGGGATTTAGATTAATGACAAATTTCAGAAGACCTTATTTTTCTCAATCTGTTGCTGAGTTTTGGAAACGTTGGCATATTTCACTTTCTACATGGTTTCGTGATTATCTGTATATTTCGATGGGAGGTAACAGAGTATCAAAAGTAAGACATTATTTTAATCTATTTATCACATTTACTGTGAGTGGTTTTTGGCATGGTGCAAATTGGACGTATGTTATTTGGGGTGCATTAAATGGTATATTCTTAATTATTCCACAAGCACTAAAGATTAATTTAGATAAATTACAAAAGTCTAAGTTTATAATTTTTATTCGAATTATAAAAACTTTTATCCTGATATGTTTTACATGGATTTTTTTTAGAGCTAACACTTTCTCTGATGGAATTCTTGTAATTAACAAAATAGTACATTTAAATGGTACTTTATTTATAGGAGGTAATAAGGATATGATATATTCAACCATATTTCTTCTACTTTTAATTATTGTTGAGATGGTGGATGAATTTAAATTAAGTAATGGTTTTTCTTTTTTCAATCACCCCAAACCTTATGTACGATATTTTGCATATTGGAGTATTTCAATAATTATATTGCTTTTTGGAGTTTTTGATGGTAGCCAATTTATATATTTTCAATTTTGATGAAAACTGATATACAGAAATTTATAATAAAATCATTTGTTTTTATTATAGGGTTGTTTATACTTGATTTAGGAATAGGTTCATTATTAGAATATTTTTTCAATAAACAATCGTCAGGGTTACTATTTGAAACTAATAATGTGATAAAATATACAAAAGCTGAAGTTTTAGTTTTTGGTTCATCAAGAGCGAATCACCATTATGTACCTGCTGTATTTGAAAGTAAAACATCAATGAGTTTTTATAATTGTGGTCGAGATGGAAGTGGTTTATTGTATAGTGCAGCAATTATCAAAGCAGTATGTAATCGTTATACTCCTAAAAAAATCATAATAGATATTTTACCTTATGAATTTTCTTTTAATGAGTATGATCGTTTGGGAGCACTTTTACCTTTTCATAAGAATAAAATCATCTATCCATATATATTAAAAAAATCTCAGTTTGAAAACATTAAATTATTTTCAAGTATTTATCCATATAATTCATTATTGACAAATATAATAGTTGGAAATCTTGATTTTAATAAAAAACGGTATGTTAACTCAAAGGGTTATTACCCTCTCTATAGAAAATTAAATTATTTAAAACCATTAGTTAATAACGATAGACAAGAGATTGATTCAACAAAAATCTTTGAGTTCAAGGAAATTCTTTTATATTTATCGAATAAAGGTATTAAAACTTATGTTATTATTTCACCACAATTTATAGTCCAAAAAAATCAATCATCTTGTATTATTGCAAAAAAAATTTGTGCCAAATATCCCAATGTGTTTTTTGTTGACATGGTTAATGATTCAGTTTATTTAGCTAATTCATTATTATTTGATGATCCAGTACACCTTAATAATATGGGAGCAATAAAGTTTAGTAATGAAATCACTAAGATTATTATAAATCACTAGAATATTGTCTATTATGTTTTTATTATTTGAAGAAATAGCTTTTTGATAAAATTGATAAGTTTCACATTTTGCTAATTCGTATTCATCTATAAAGTAAGTATTTGGATGATTATTCTCTCTAAAAAAAATATATATGAATACTTTAAATGAACTTAATAGAATAGATTTCTTCAAATTATAGTTAATTTTAAAATTGATTGGTATTATAAGTAAATTTATTATGAAGGATAAAATTAGATTATATCATTTAGATTTAATTTCTGCTTTTTTTATTGTAGAAATAATTTTGATGCATATATTGCAATTTACAAATTTTTATAATACAAACACTATATTTGATAAAATATATTATATCTTAAATTTTTACATGCCATGGTTTTATTTTAAATCAGGTTTATTTCATAAAATAAGGCCATTTAAGGAAATGTTGAAATTTAATTTTCGGAGATTATTGGTACCCTTTATTGTTTTTACTATATTTGGTATGATAATACAATTTCCTTTTGATGTTTTTATTAATGGCAGAGTTTGGTGGAAATTTGTTTTGGGTTCAGCAAGAGACTTGTTTGTTAATGGGGCACTTTATTCGAACGCACCCTTATGGTTTTTAATGTCACTTTTTATCATAAAACTATCATATGCTTTATGTGATAAAATGAATTCCTATATTCTAGTCTATATACTATTAACAATAAGTGTTGTTTTATCATACTTTGAAGTGGTATTACCACTTACTTTGAGTACTCTTGGGATTGGAATTTTCTTCTATCATGTTGGTAAAAATTATTTCAAAATAATTGACAAAACTTTGATAACTAATAATAAAAATATTGTATTCTACTTGTTGATTTTTGTTTTTTTATGTGTTTTTTTTCATAGTACAGTTGATATGAGAATTAATAAGATTATTACTGGAAATTATATTATATGGATTATTTATTCTTTATTGGGTATTTCCTTATTTGAGAGTATTTTTAGATTAATACCAAGAATTCAATTAATTGAAAGTATAGGAACAAATTCAATGACTTATTATGTAGTTCATTGGCTTGTAATTTATCTAATTGTAATGGTTATTAATCAGTTTCAATTTAAAATAGAAAGCATATTAATAGCTGGGTTGTTAATTATTTTTAATATAATTATTTTACCAACATTTAATTTGTTGTTGACAAAGAATTTTAAATGGTTAATAGGTCTGTAATATATCGAAGAAGATGAATAAATTCACATATTTATTAATATGCTTTATCCTTAGTGTTAACTTTTGGAATATTGCCTTTATAACTAAATTTCTTGACTTGAATGCAATTAACATACTGACATGGATTGTTGCCTTTTATGCCTTCTACCATTTTGCCAATCCAAAAAGGCTAAATGCAATAAATTCCTTAAAATATACAAAATACTTCTATCTTATTATGCTAGGTGTAATTATTTCGATGTTCTCAGCATATTTTTTTTGGGGTCAAAATTTTATAGTTACTATGAAAAATCAGAAAGGAATATATAGTTTTATTTTACTTGTTTCTTTATTATTTGTACAACCATCTCAGAAGGATATGATCAAAGCTTTAAAAATTATATCTATAGTTACTGTAATTGTTTGGTTTTTTGTTGCATTTAATCAAAATCTGATGAGAACTGATGAAAATTCAATTGATATTGAAGATAAATCAAATATGCGTTTTGGAACTTATGTCAATGGAATTCATTATATAGTTCTTTATTTATATTACTTAATTTCAATATATATAAAAAGATTTAGTTGGAAAATTTTTATTGAAGCATTATTGTTTTTAGTATTTGTTTTTTTATATTCAAATAGAAGTATGTTATTTGGAGCTCTTATTGTTTTTGGATATTCATTATTTAAATTTAAATCAAAATATAAAGGAATACAATTATTTATTTCAACAATAATAACAATAATTGGTCTTTATTTTTCAAAAGATATGTGGATTTCAATGATAAATAGATCAACTCAGGAACTAAACGATGTAGACTATAATCGTTGGAAGGCTTTTTATTATTTTATTTATGAACATTCACCAAATTGGTTCTGCAATATTTTTGGTAATGGTATGGCTTCTCGAGAATCTTCTTATGGAATAAAAATTTTTGCTCTTGAAAGTAATGGTATTTTTATTAGTGATATTGGTATGTTTGGTATGTGGTCTGATTTTGGAATAATTCCTTTGGCTTCAATATATAGTGTATTGATAATAATAATTTTAAAAAGAAAATTTCCCCTTTATTTAAAATTCATGTCTTTACACATTATCTTTTTTCCAACAATATTTCACTTTTGGACAAATCCAGGAGTTTTTTTATTCGTAATAATTATATATCTTTATTCATACCATAATGAGTATTCTCTGATAGATATAAGAATGCAAAATATGTTGAAGTTGGCTAAAATTAAGAAAAAAATAAATGCAACTTGATGAATGAAATTAACATCAATATTGAAACAGTAGCTAAGAAAATGGTATCAGTTATTATTCCTGCTTACAAAAGTGAATTCCTTAAAGATGCTATTTCTTCAGTTTTGTCTCAATCATACACAATAATCGAATTGATTATTGTAAATGATAATTCTCCCAATGACATAACTTCCGTAGTTAAATCATTTGATGATATTAGAATAAGATATTATGAAAATGATTCTAATTTAGGTAGAACTGACTTAGTGGCTAATTGGAATAAATGCCTATCTTATGTTACTGGTGATTATTTTTCTCTTCTTTGTGATGATGATTTATATGATCCTTTTTTTATTGAAAGAATGGTTGATTTGGCAAATAAATTTCCACATACAAATGTATTTCGTTCTCGAGTTAAGATTATTGATAGTGATAATGAAATAATTGATTACTATCCAAGTTCACCTGAATGGGAATCAACAACTGATTATATGTGGCATGTTTTCAAGAATTATAGATGGCAAACTGTTACAGAGTTTATGTATAGAACTTATCATATCCGAGATTGTGGTGGTTATGTATCTTTGCCATTGGGTTGGTATTCTGATTTTTTTTCTGTTTTCGTATTTTCTGTTGAAGGTGGAATCGTATCCACTAATGAATGTTTAGTAAGCTTCAGAATGAGTGGTAATAATATAACATCTTTAAAAACGGAAAACTCTGAAAAAAAACTGTTGGCAGCAAAACTTTTTAAAGACTATGTTGTTGATTTTATAAAGAAAAATAAATTTGCAAATGAAAATGTACTTCTATTTTTGTTAAAGAAAAGAGTGTTAGAACAATCTAAATTCGTTTTAATTCATACAAGTTTTAAGACTTTGTTTAAGGTTTATTTTTCTATGGATAAATATGAATTAAAGTTTAAAGATATCTTTGTTTCATTTATTAGAAAAATACTATTTATATGATTCTTAAAGTAATAGTCACATTAAAGAAGTTATTTTATACTTTTGGGTACAATCTTTATCATTTTGGATTTTATGTTTCATTCTATAAAACAATTGATATTTTCACTTATCATTTTCCTCAATCTTATATTTTTACTTTTGTAAATGATAAAAAGCATAAGTCAATAAAAAAATATTTATTAAAAAAATATGGTCAGTTTATTAATAGTTATTTATGTATTTCAACGGATTACATTGTAAAAGAGGTAAATCAACAATACGGTAATAAAAATATTTGGTTATGTTGGTGGCAAGGTGAAAATGATTTGGATGGAATAACCAAGATTTGTGTGAATTCAATAAGAGTAAATGCTGTAGATTGTAATGTGATATTCATTACTATGGAAAATTATACCAAGTATATTGAAATGCCCGATTTCATAATTAAAAAGAAAGAAAAAGGCATCATTTCTCTAACTGAATTTTCTGATATTTTACGAATTAATTTATTAAATAAATATGGTGGTATTTGGATAGACGTAACTGTTTTAGTCACTAGTATTCTGCCCCATAGCTATTTTGAGTATGAATTCTTTTCCTGTAAGGAAAAGGCTTTAAGTAATGTGTTTGTGTCTGATTACAGGTGGGCTACACATTTTATGGGTGGGAAAAGAGGACATATTATTTTCGATTTTGTAAGTAAAATGTTTTTTGAGTATTGGGAAAAAGAAGAAGCCCTAATTGATTATTTTTTATTTGATTATTTGATTGACATTGGATATGATTTATTTGAACCAATTCGTAAAGCAATAGATAAAGTTCCATTTAATAATCCAAAAAAAGGTGAAATGGTTAATAATTTGAATAATTTCTATGACGAGAAAGTTTATGAAAAATTAACAGAGGATACTCTTGTATTTAAGTTATCCAGAAAAACGAACTATAATGATTTAACTGCTAATTCAAAAATTACATTTTATAAATATTTTAGTGATAAATTTTCCAACTAATATGAATATAATACTTTTTACAGGACTTACACCAACCCCAGAGAATAAGAATGGACCTTCTGCAATGATGTTTCATTTATTTAAGAATAGACCTAAAGACTATAACCTAAGAATCTATAGTTTGAATCATAATAATATTAACGCAGAAGAACGTTATTCAAATGCTTGTATATTAAATGCAGAGATTTTAATTATTCGAGATTCATTTTACAACTATATTCATAGAAGACATACCTTTTGTGAAACTAGGATTCTATTACATATTGATAAATCTTATGGTGAATCAAATTATCGATTAGGTTATAAATACTTAAAAGAGTTTGAAGATTTTAAGCCGGATATTGTTTGGTTATACAATGAAGTGTTTGTAACAGTCGCCCGTCAATTATCAAATTATAATCTTGTAGTATGTGGTTATGATTGTTTACCTTTACACTATAATCGGTTGTTGAAAGATTTATATAGTTTTTCATTTAATGAAAATCTTTATAAAAAATTTTTATTTCAATACAAAGTGAGTATTTTTAGAGAACTTGAATATAAAATTTTTCCGGTTAAGAAATATTTTGTTGGCATAAATGATTGTAAGTACTATGAAACAATTACAAGGATTTCAGATGCTCAGTTTTTCCCTCACCCACATTATAATCTTGTAGATAAATCAATTTATTTTAAAGATAAAACTATCTTAAAGGTTATATTATCAGGCAAACTTGACGAATACACTTATTCTGAGTCGATTAAGTTAATGGAATCGTTAATTAACGAAAGTGTTAAATTGCATGAAAAGTTCAATATTACATTTCTAGGAAAAGGTTGGGACGAAATAGCCAAGAAAGTAAAATTGGCTGGATATACAGTCCAACACAAGTTATGGGTAGATAATTATGTTGATGAGTTGACTAACTATGATATTCAAATATTTCCAATATCGGTTGGATCGGGAACTAAAGGAAAAGTACTAGATGCATTAAGTACCGGTTTGCTTGTTATTGGTAGTGCAATAGCTTTAGAAAATATCTATGTGAAAAATAATCATTCATGTATTCAATATGATAATGCAGAAGATATATGTGCTATATTAGAAAAAGTATATATAAATAGAAGTATTTTTCAGCAAATTGCAGAAAATGGAAGAGCACAAGTCCGGAAATGGCATAATCCGGAGCGAATTTTAAGTTTAATAATTGACAAATTCAATAATAATAGTCTATATGATGGTTTTAAAGAATATAATTCGATTTTTTTAAAATTGACATCTATTGTAAAATAATTGAATAGTTGAAAGTTTTAATTAATATAAATTTAAAAGAATAAATGACTCCTAAAGTAAGTATTATAGTACCTATATACAACGTTGAGAAATATCTGACGCGTTGTATGGAATCGATATTAAATCAGACACTTAAGGATATTGAAATAATTTTGGTAGATGACGGGTCTCCAGATAGTTGTCCTGAAATATGTGATGAATATGCACGACAAGATAACCGAGTAAAGGTCAAACACAAAAAAAACGAAGGTTTAGGTTTTGCACGAAATAGTGGTCTCGAAATTGCTACAGGAGAGTATGTTGTATTCGTTGATTCAGATGATTTTGTAAAAACTACAATGCTCGAGGAATTATATAATGAAGCACGTTTAAAAAAATTAGATATTTTATTCTGTAATTATTATGAACGTAATAATGAGGGAAATATTAAAGAAGTTCGTGAAGTTAAATTACCTGAATATTATACAGGGCAGGAAGATATATTTAGATTTTTATTGAATATGATTGGAGCTGAACCTGCATTTCGACAAGATCGGAAATACAGTATGTCAGTTTGGCATGGAATATATTTGAATGAGATAATTCAACAAAATAAAATTACATTTCCATCCGAACGTGAACTTATTTCTGAGGATATTTTTTTTCAGATAAAGTTCTTGTATAAGAGTAAATCAATAGGTTATAGTAGCACTTGTAATTACTTTTATTGTGAAAATGAAACATCATTAACTAAGTCTTATCGAAATGATAGATTTGAAAAATATAAAATACTTCATAATGAACTAAAGAATATGTTGTATGAGATGTATCCTAATAAGATTAAAAAAATCACATTAAGTGTTGACCGCCTACTTTTAGGGTATGTTCGCAGTTTAATTTTATTTCCACAGACTAAAGTGAACGAGATTAGAGTAATATTTAATGATGCTTATATAGGAAAAATTATCTATGAATACCCATATAATAAATTACCGTTAAAATATAGGTTTTTTGTTTTGTTGATGAAATATAAACTTCTATTCTTTATATTGATATTAAAAAGAAAAATTAGACAGTGATATACTCAAAGTGTAAAATATTTTTTTTATAAATAAGATTTAAAGAATATATTTACATCTCTGTATGAATAAGGTTCCAAATTTTGTCGTATTTGTAATTTGTTGTTGGGAAATCATCCAATAAAATAATCATGTAAATGATATGTTGAAAAATATATATATACTGGTAATAAAATCGTTCAGAACATTTGAATATTTCACGGAAGTATTTTCATCTTTTTTTTATAAAAGGAGTATGAGAAGTTGTGGTAAAAATGTTAGAATTCATCCTAATACCTCTGTTTTTTTTGGACTTAATAATTTGACAATTGGAAATGATGTTAGTATTCCAAGATACGCTCATATTTTTTGTAATGATGCTCCTTTGACAATTGGTAATAAAGTTGTCTTCGGACCAGCTCCTACTATTGTGACAGGGAATCATAGAATAGATGTTGTTGGAAAATTTATTGTGGATTCACATGAAAAATTATTTGAAAATGATAAAGAAGTAATTATTGAAGATGATATTTGGGTTGGAGCAAACGTAACAATACTGATGGGTGTAACCGTAGGTCGTGGTTGTGTAATCGCAGCAGGTTCTGTTGTTAATAAATCTTGTCCGCCATATTCAATAATTGGTGGAGTTCCTGCAAAAATATTAAAATATCGTTTTAATATAGATGAGATTATAAAACATGAAATGTTATTATATCCCTCTGAAAAAAGATATAGAAAAAAAGATATAGAAAAATTTATTGTAAAATATGAGTAAAAAGAAGCCAAAAGTATTAATATTAGCTACATCTCGTAAAACTCGTGGTGGAATTACATCTGTAGTAAAAGCTCATGAGCAAGGTAAACAATGGGAAATTTATCATTGTAAATGGATAGAAACTCAAATAGATAGAGGTTTAATAATAAAAATATATTATTTAATAAGTTCGTTTTTTCAATTTATATTTCTAGTTCCATTTTATGACATTGTACATATACACACTGGTACTAAAGATTGTGCAAGATTGAAATCTCCTTATGTTCTAATAGCGAAAATATTTAAAAAAAAAGTTATTGTACATTTACATATTGGAAATCAAATAAAGAGTTATAAAAAAGATTTTTTTTTCAATTATTTATTAAGAAATGCAGATCTAATCATAGTTCTTTCAAAAAATATTAAGGCATTAATTAATGAACTATTTGGATATAAAATTAGAATTGAGGTTATCTATAATCCATGTCATAAAATAGAATTTTTTGAAAGATCAAAGCCAAATAAACAAATACTTTACGCTGGTATTTTAAATAAGAATAAAGGTTATGAGGATTTAATAAAAGCTTTTTCAATAATTGCAAAAAAACATAAAGATTGGAAGTTAATATTTGCTGGTAATGGTGAAATTGAAAATGCAAAAATAATATCAAAGGAATTTGAATGTGAAAATCAAATAGAATTTAGAGGTTGGGTAAATAGTGATGTAAAAGAACAATTATATAGGGAATCATCTATTTATTGTTTAGCAAGTTACGAAGAAGGTTTTCCTATGTCAGTTTTAGAGGCATGGTCGTATGGCATTCCTGTTGTTTGTACATTAGTAGGAGGTCTTCCAGATGTTGTTAGTAATGAAGAAAATGCTTTAGTTTTTAAATCTGGAGATATTGAGTACCTTGCTTATCAACTTGAAAGATTAATTACAGACGCAAAATTAAGAGACCAAATTTCACTTAAATCAAAAGAATTATCCAACACAACTTTCAAACTTGAAAATATTAATTCTCAATTAGCAGAAATATATGCATCAATCTGATAATAAGAATATTTCTATTTTAATTAATGCTTATGCTTGTGCCCCAAATAAAGGCTCTGAGCCTGGCATGGCCTGGAATTGGATTGTCAACTTAGCTAATTACTGCGAGTTATATGTAATAACTGAAGGAGAATGGCAAAAAGAGATTGAAATAGCATTAGTAAACTTACCACAAAAGGAAAACCTCCACTTTTATTATAACCCTGTATCCGAAAAGATACGTAAAATGTGTTGGAATCAAGGTGACTGGCGGTTTTACAAGCATTACGAAAATTGGCAAAAAGAAACACTTAGAATAGCCAAGCAAATTGTAGTAGAACATAACATTGATATATTGCACCAACTGAATATGATTGGTTTTAGAGAGCCGGGATATTTATGGAAAATTGAAAACATACCTTTTGTATGGGGTCCGATTGGTGGTTTGAAACAATTTCCGCTTGCTTATTCACAGGGTGGAGGAAAAAAGATTCAGTTTTTTTATTTAATTAAAAATTCCCTCAATATACTGCAACTTAAATTAGATAGACGGGTTAATAAAGCTATGCATCGTGCTGATTTGTTGATAAGTTCAATTCCAGATTCGTACAATGCCATTAAAAAGTACAAAGGATTGGAATCAGTATGGATTCCTGAAACGGGTTGTTTTATTACTGATGATATTCCGACTGACCGTTTCGATGATAAAGAGTTTCATATTTTATGGGTAGGGAAATTTGATTTTAGGAAGCAATTAACCTTGGCATTGAATGCATTGGCTGCCACTAAAAACAAACAAATAATTCTGGATGTTTATGGTCAGGGTAGTAATAAGCATGAGAAAGAAGCAAAACGAATAGTGGCTGACTTGAATATTGATAATCAAGTTGTTTGGCATGGAAATCAATCTAATAGAACAGTGCAAAATGCCATGCGTAAAGCACAACTCTTTTTATTTACAAGCGTAAGTGAAGATACTTCTACAGTTGTTCTTGAAGCAATTAGTAATCGTCTTCCTGTATTGTGTTTCAATTCATGCGGATTTGGAGCTGTAATTGATGATAAAGTAGGAAGAAAAATTAGTTTAACTAATCCAGAACAATCAAATAAGGAATTTGCAGAACAAATGAATATGTTGTTTAACAACCGTGAACTTCTGAAAGAACTATCTATAAATTGCAAATTTCGCCAGCAGCAGTTATCATGGGATGAAAAAGCCATATTTATGGTGAGTAAATATAAAGAACTAAAATAAATTAGCTCCTAATTTTTTAAAATTATCATACATTTGTCTAATATATAAGATTTAAGTCACATAAATATTGTTAACTATATTCTAAATGGAATACAAACACATAAAAATAAACAGTTTACAGTTTAATAGTGAGGTTGATCCTTTTACTATAAAACGATACCAACTTTTTTTGAAGTATTTCTCATGCCATCAAAAAACTATTTTGGATTTTGGTTGTAATACAGGTAGAGGTGGTGCAGTATTAAGATCTGTTTGTACTGATAGAACTATAATTGGTGCTGATATAGTCAAGGAGCGTTTGGAAAAGATTCCAACAGGTATTTACAATGATATTATTGATTTATCGAAAGATAGTTTATTGGATACAATAGACAATGCAGACATAATTGTATCAGGAGAAGTTGTTGAACATATTCCATTTAAGGACTTAATTGAATATTTGATAATATTTTATGATATTATTAAAGAAAATGGTTTATTGTTATTGACAACACCAAACCCGGATGCATTTCTTGTAAAAATGGGTCGTGATAGTGTTATAAAAGATCCAACGCATATAAATATTATGAAAAGACAGTTTTTACGAACTATTTTGTTAAAGTTAGGTTTTAAAAGTGTAGAAATCAAAGGTAGTGGTAAAGCAGTAAGGTATTTTGGTGAGAATTTTCCATTATTCAATATTTATGGAAGTTATTTGATTATAGCGCGTAAATAAGATTTTCCTTTTAAATAGATAAAACATGAATTTCTATCTTTCAAGATCAAAATTATATTCTAAAGAATTAAGCTTTTTGCCTAATAACACGATACTAATTTCAACAATCAATGCGCATTCGTTTAATATATTACAAAAAGATAGAGATTTTCAATTAGCAATTCAAAATAGTGATATACTTATTCCCGATGGAATTAGTATTGTATTAGCATCAAAGCTCTTATCAGGTCAGAACTTGAATAAAATAGCTGGTGAGGATTTGTTTTATTGGGAAATGAGGAGGTTAGAACAAAGAGCCAAGAACCAAGAACCAAGAACCAAGACAAAAGAAAGAGCAAAAGTGATGTTTTTGGGAAGTACGGAAGCAGTGTTGCAGAAAATAAAGGTAAGGGCAGGAGTGGAGTTCCCTAATGTAGAAGTACATACTTATTCGCCACCATACAAGGCGGAGTTTAGCGACGAAGATAATGCAACCATGATTGCAGCTATCAATACTGTACAGCCGGATGTGCTTTTTGTAGGAATGACTGCACCAAAACAGGAAAAATGGGCATGGAAAATGATTAATGATAAACGATTAGTGATTAATGATTGTCATGTGTGTTGTATAGGTGCAGTGTTTGATTTTTATGCTGGTACTGTTAGGCGTGCCCCTCAATGGATGATAGGAATGGATTAAATAAATATAATATGCCCGAACAACAAAACGTAGAATACAAACAAAGTTGGCACGATGAATTTTTGTGCAAGGTGAGCGCAAGCTAAACTTGTTTGAGTTTGCCGAACCGCAGCCAAAAATCATGCGAAGTGTAATACCTGAAATGGGTATGCGGTTTTGCTAATGCCATCGGAGGTATTATTTACATTGGTAGAAACAATACAGGAAATGTGGTGCATTTAACTGATTTCGAAAGGTTGTTGGAAGAAATTCCTAATAAAATCCGTAACGTAATGGGAATAATCTGTGATGTACAGTTGCATGATGAGGAAGAGAAGAAATATATCTCGATAAAGGTAAATCCTTATTCGGTTGCAGTTTCGTTGCGTGGCAGGTATTATTACCGTTCGGGAAGCACAAAAATGGAGCTTACGGGTGTTGAACTGAATGAATTTTTACTCAAAAAAGCAGGAAAAACATGGGATGATGTAATTGAAGAAGGCGCATTCATAAAAGATATTGACGATGCAAGCGTTGCAAAGTTTATTGAAGACAGTAGTGAAAAGGGTAGAATGCCTGAAACACAAGGATTATCAACTTTTCAGATATTGGAAAAACTAAAATTTACTGACGGAGAAAAGTTAAAACGTGCAGCCGTTATTATGTTCGGTAAAGAACCCATGCGCTTTTATCCGAATATTCAAGTAAAAATAGGTCGTTTCGGCAAAGATGCTTCGGATTTAAAATTTCATGAAGTGGTAGAAGGTAATATCATTCAGTTAGTGCAAGAAGTTCAGGTTCAGCTGAATTACAAATTTCTGACACGCCCGGTAACTTTTGAAGGTTTTCATCGAGTAGAGAAAGACCAGTATCCGATTGAGGCACTACGTGAAATGCTATTAAATGCATTGGTCCATCGCACTTACATGGGTGCAACCATTCAAATGCGTGTGTTCGACGACAGACTTTCTATATGGAACGAGGGCATATTGCCATTCGGTTTAAGTATTGAAGACTTGAAGGCAGATCACAATTCTCGTCCACGCAACCCAATTATTGCCAACGCTTGCTTTTTTGGAGGCTATATCGACACATGGGGTCGAGGCACAATAAAAATTATCAATGCATGTAAAGAAGCTGGCTTACCCGAACCCGAAATAAAAGAAATGAATGGCGGTATTGAAGTTACAATATTCAGCCATCATCCTGAAAATTCGGAACGAATTCGGAACGATTACGGAATGATTTCGGAACGATTACGGAACGAATTAGGAAATGAAATTGCACTAGCATTGGAAATCATTATCAATCATCCTGAATATACATCGCAACAAATTGCTAAAGAAATTGGTAAAACGCCAAGAACTGTTGAAACATATCAGGCAAAGCTAAAAGATGCAGGTATAATTGAAAGAAAAGGTCCAAAACTTGGTGGTCATTGGCAAATAATTGAGAAAAAATGAAGTTACATTTAAAAAATATAAAATTCCCCACAAGTATAGCTTCATTGACTGCATTGCCATCAGGTAAGCTGCTCATAAACACTATCAATGCCCACTCGTATAACACTGCACAAGAAGATACTGAATTTGCAAAAGTTTTACTCTCAAGTGATGTATTATTACCCGATGGAGTTAGTGTAGTTTGGGCTGTTAGATTTTTAAATGGGGTAAAAATTCAGAAAATAGCTGGTGAAGATTTGTTTTTTTTGGAGATGAAAAGATTGAATAAGAAGCCCCCCAGCCCCCTCCAGATAAAAAAAATCGGGATAAATTGCGGGGTGAAAGAAAGAATGTCAGTGCTTTTTTTGGGTAGTTCGGAAAGTACGCTGGCAAAAATAAAAGATAGGGCAGGAGTGGAGTTTCCAAATGTCGAAGTTCATACTTTTTCGCCACCATACAAGCCGGAGTTTAGTGACGAAGATAACTCAGCCATGATTGCAGCTATCAATACTGTGCAGCCTGATGTGCTTTTTGTAGGTATGACTGCTCCAAAGCAAGAAAAGTGGGCATGGAAAATGATTAATGATAAACGATTAGTGATTAATGATTGTCATATATGTTGTATAGGTGCAGTATTTGATTTTTATGCCGGTACAGTTAATCGTGCTCCAAAATGGATAATTAACTTAGGGTTGGAGTGGCTGTATAGATTGGTAAAAGAGCCGAAACGTATGTGGAGGAGATATTTGATTGGTAATGTAAAGTTTGTGGGATATGTGTTGAGGGAGAAGTTTGAAAATTTGAAAATGAGAAGATAATTTGAAAATTTGAAAATGAGAAGATAATTTGAAAATTTGAAAATGAGAAGATAAGATGTTTTTAAGAGCTTGTGATATGATGTTACAAGCTTTATATGTAATTTTACAATAGAATTGACTGTTGAAAACTTTTTAAAAAAAAACTTCTAATTCCCACTTTATGGAAGATCAAAATATAACAAATGCATATCAAACTCAATTAAATGAGGATGTGTGTCGAATAATTGAGGGAAGTCGTCAACGATTGGCAACAACAGTAAATTCGGAAATTTGTATGTTACATTGGAATATTGGGAAGCGCATAAAAGAAGATGTGCTTTTTAATCAACGGGCTGAATACGGGAAACAAATGTTGAAGTATCTAGCAGCTCAATTAACACAAAGATATGGTAAAGGATGGAGTGATCGTAAGCTTATACATTGTATACGCGCTGCGTATACTTTTAGTGAAGATGAAATTGTATACGCAGTGCGTACACAATTGACATGGACACATCTTCGTTCGTTAATGTATATTGAGGATAAACTTAAACGTACCTTTTATATCGAAATGACACGGATTGAACACTGGGATACCCGTACGCTCGATAGTAAAGTAGACTCGATGTTATATGAGCGCACTGTATTGAGTCGAAAGCCCGAGGATGTTATAAAAATGGAGCTTGAACAGATAAAATCGACCAACACCTTAACGCCTGATGTGGTTTTCCGTAGTAGTTATTTCCTGGATGCAATAGGGTTAGTTGAAGTATATTCAGAGAAAGAATTGGAATCGGCCATATTAATAAATCTCCAATCATTTATCAAAGAAATGGGGTCGGATTTCGCATTCCTCGACCGCCAGAAAAGAATTACTGTAGATGCAACCGATTATTATATCGATTTGCTTTTTTATCACAGAAGTTTACGCCGTTTGGTTGCAATCGACCTGAAGTTAGGTAAGTTTAAACCTGAACATGAAGGACAAATGTTGCTATATTTACGTTATCTTAATAATAATGATCGAAAAGAAGGCGAAGAAACTCCTATTGGTTTAATTTTGTGCAGCGAAGGTAATACCGAACATATTGAGTACCTTATGCTAGAAGATTCAAATATAAAAGTAGCACAATTTTATACACAACTACCTGATAAAAGTGTATTGAGTGAGAAATTACAACGTGCCATTGCCATTGCCAAAGAACAACATGGAAATTAAAAATGGTACTACTCTGATTTGTGTGGGTTACAGTACTTATTATTTAATAGTTCTTTTTAACGCAAAGATGCAAAGTCGCAAAGAAAAAACTGTAAGTTTTTTATCTTAGCGTACTTTTTTATCTTTATGATTATTAATAGTTAAAAAAACTTAGCGTCTTAGCGTTTACCTTTTAATATGTCAAGTTTTTAAGTGTTTTTTACTGTGCAATATTGTTTAATAATAAAGCTTTGTATAATAAACCCACACAAAAAGTGGTAGAACCTTAAAAATTATGCATATTGATTTTTGTTATGGCACACTCCACTAAAGAAGATCCGAAGTTGGATTGGAGTGGTTTTTAGCTTGATAAAAGAGCCGAAACGTATGTGGAGGAGATATTTAATTGGTAATGTAAAGTTTATTGGATATGTGATGAGGGAGAAGTTTGAAAATTTGAAAATGAGAAGATAATTTGAAAATTTGAAAATGAGAAGATAATTTGAAAATTTGAAAATGAGAAGATAATTTGAAAATTTGAAAATGAGAAGATAATTTGAAAATTTGAAAAAGAGAAGATAATTTGAAAATTTGAAAATGGGAAGATAATCCCTTAGGTACACGATGTTCATTGCATTCCATAGACAATGCTACCAATTGAAAATGAAAAGATAATCCCGTAAAAAGGTGATTGTGATATGCTAACATTTGATGATTTGTAAGACCATTACTTTAGTATATTAGATATTTTTAATGCCAGAGGCATTGTATATTTATAGAAAACGTGATTTTATACTCATATTTGACCCCGGTAGGGGGCGTATATATATCGGTTTTTTCTTTTTCTATAAATATCTGAACCCGATGGGTTCTTATCGTAGTCAAATTCGTATTTTCGGAAATTAGAACTACTGAAAATTATAAAAAGTTTAAGATAAGAAAAGAGTATTTGAAGAGTTTGTTATGTTATGCGTTTTAGTGAAGAAAATCACAAAATCCCAAAATTTTAAAATTATAAAGTGCAGAAATTAGTTATGGATAGAATACCCAAGCTCAAAAAGAAAAGAATCCCAAGAAAAAAAGGAGGATTAGATCGATTTCTTAGAAGTCGGTTATTGTTTATTCTTGGTGGAGTCTTTTTATTATTAGGATTGTATTTTTCATTATCTACAACAGATGTATTAAAATTTATATCAAATTTGATGATGAAACTGTTAAATCCAACAGCGGATATTCAAAAAGATGAAATTACAAATTGGAGTGGTTTTACCTTTTTACTTGGTTATTTTTTACCTGCTATTATTGTTTTATTTGTATCTAATTTATATGAACGTAGATATAATAAAACAACCTATCCAATTTCATTAATAACAATAGTGTATTTTATTATAATTCAAACAAAAATATTTAGTAATTTATTATTTAGAAGCTATTATTATCCAAATTTTTTAATAGCATCTGTATTTCTTTTTTTAATTACCATTTTATTATTGTCTACGGTTTTAATATATCGCAAAAACTCTTTATTATTATTAAGTAGTATCTTCTTTTTTGTAACTGTTGTTCAATACGGAGTTTCTCCACTTGCTCGTCTGGAATATTTATTTTCTTATGTTATAGTATTTAATATATTGATTGCATGGATAGCAAATAAAATGCAACGAAATGAAATTGATATTCTTAATTTTATTTTCACTTTTTTCTTTTATTTTCTTTTTTTAATTCGAAAATTTGCTGTAAATTCAAGACCTGAGTTTTTAATTATATTTTTTACATTCGCAATTCTTTTTTATTTTTTATTTTACTTTATCAACTTATACACTTCAAATGATAAAGAAAAACCCTTAAGCAGAGGTTCACAATTGGTATTTAACTGGTCGAATTTATTGTTTTTTCTGGGGAGTACCTCGTATTTAATAAATAAATATTATAGCTATAATTACCTTTGGGTATTTGTGTTGGGGTTGTTGGCGGTGAATGTGTTGGGTGTGTACCTGATAAGGAAGTATAAACCAAATACATGGATATTGCCCTATTATTATGTAATACTGTTTTTAGCTGCACTGGTATTGCCATTGCTACTTCAGCAGAACGGGTTTTTTATTTTCTCAGCCGTATTTTCGTTATTATTACTTATCTACTCTATCGAATTTAAAAGCAGAGTTCCGTTTTTTATTTCGTTATTCACCATCGTTACAGCCATTGTTCTCTATTTTAAATATTGGTCCTTTATTTATTTTCCTACCATTATTTCGGCACCACATTTAATGCCTACGGTAGAATTGGTATGGAATGGTATTATTACCGGGTTGGTAATGCTAATGGTGCTTTGGTTAACAAAATTACGATTAAATGAGGCACAACTTCCTGTGGCATATAGTTGGTTTTCTTCGAAAATCTATGGCAGGTTCGTATATTTTTTCCTGCTTATAGCTCAATATCTTACACTTGGTTGGGTATTTTTCACTTTAGTTTCTGAATTAACTTCTTCGGTGATTTATTCATCCCAAGCTTGGTTTATTGCCAGCTGTTTGTTTTTTATCCTGTTTATACTCTATTTTATTGGTAAGTTATCAATGTTTAAGCGTCCTATGCTTTACGTGGGCTTGGTGCATCTGGTATTATATCCACTTTTTCTGGGTTGGAGTGTTACTGCCGAAAGTTTTATAAGCTTGGGTCATTTGAATATTACCAGCGTATGGATACATTACATAGCCGTAGTGCTAATGATAGTTTTATCGTATATGACTATATCACGTGTGTATCGACGGAATATTAAATATCCCTATATTCAGCAGGGTATTCAGATAATTACGGTGCTTTATCTGGCTTTTATGCTATGTATTGAATATGATAATCTATGTATTATTAAAGCTTCCATAGTAAATAGTGCCGATACCAAATACTTTCTAACTATAAAATTGCTGGAAATAAATCAATATATTAGCTATTCAATTATACTCTGGATATTATCAGTATTAGTATTTTTATTTGCATTTTTTAATCATAAGCATTTTTTGAGAACCATTGCCATAGTATTATTTATTGGCACGTTGATAAAAATATTTGTTTTCGATTTTTTTGTACTCGATGCCGAAGACCGTAGTGCAGTATTTTTTGCACTGGGAATATTTTTAATTGTGTTTGCATTGCTGTATCCGTTAATGCTGAAGTGGAAGAAGAACCCCCAGCCCCTAAAGGGGAGAAAGAGGGGGAAGTGATTAATGGTAAATGATAAATGGTAAATGATTAATGGTTAATGATTAATGGTTAATGGTAAATGAACTGTCAACTTCCAACTGATAACTGTCAACTGAAAACTAATCTCGGCTCAGTTGTAAAAAATGTAAAATAAGAAATTGTTTTATGTCAATAATAATGATTATATTTGCAAAGTTTTCAATTATAAAATGACAATAAAGTCAAGAAACAAGAATTGATGCTAATTGAAGAATCAAGAACAAAGAATCTAGATAATATTTAATATAATGACCTTTTGAGTATTTTGTTTTTCAACTAATAAAAACACAGAATGGAAAAATTTAAGTTGAATAATTCAACAAAGCAAACCTTAAAAAAAACCACAGGATTGGATTACAATCAGTTGGTTGATATGAGTGCCGAAGAAATTGATAATTACCTCCAAAAAAAAGCACATAAACGTTTTCGATTACAGAACAGAATTGGAAGTTATGTCAACCGTGGCTCTGTTTATTTATTTTTAAACAAAATAATGAACATGGATAAGATAAGCCGAAAAATTGCCCGTATTTAATCAATATGTTAGCATCCGACCAACAAGAGAAAATAGCAGCATTATATACCAATTACAATGAAGTTATACGACCGCTGATATCTGAGATAGAAGCACGACAAGAAGTTTTTCCGGCACCATTGTTTAACGAAATAAGAGCATTTAACGACCACATTGCGCGGTGTCATTTGAAGTGTATCTCAGTTGATAAAATAGTAGAGGAAATAAAAAAGGCTGAAGGTCATATTAACCGCATTACATTAGACTGTTTTAAGTATTTAGATGTGTTTTTGTTTGAAAAAGTAAAGCGTTTTGAACGGTCTACGCGTTATATTGATATTTCAGTTCTTGATAATGGCAAATTTTATCCATCATTTTGCAGGTTACAAAAAGAAGCTGTTCAGCATGTAAGAGAAGCCAAAAAAGCTGAGGCTACAGATATTGAAAGTTCATTAAATTATTATCAATTAGCATACAATTCCTATTGTGAATTAGAAGAAAAAATTGATGATAAATCGGTTGAGATACGATGGGCTAAGGTTAGGTTTACATCAAAAAAATTATTACAAATAATTCTATGGACATTGGCAGCAATTTTATCGGGATTGGTATCTTTATTTCTAACATGTGATCAGGTAAAGTTACTTTTAACAGGTTTGTTTAATTAAGTTTTTTATTCAGTTTGTGTGGTAATTATCGATTTTATGTATAACAAACAATACTATGTAATTTTGAAAGTGTTATATACAAAACTCCAAACAGATACGTGTTTTAAGGTTTTTGAATGTGAATTTGAATGATTAAAAAAATTAGAATAGAAGAGCTTGTAATGTAATGTTACAAGCTTTTTTTGTAATTTTACATCACTAAAATAAAATGAATTATGAAACTTTCGTCCGAAGATAAACTGTTATTATTATCAGTTGTAAAGCTACATCCAAGTGCTATTGAACAGGAGAATATTATGGAGAACAATGTGTGGCAATTCTTACAGCAATGGACTTTAAACCCTTCACAAAATAATAGGGGAGTCCTTTATTATTGAAAGCTTTTATCTTACTTTTGTGAAGTTTTTTACTTAGAAAGGTTCAAATTAAAGTGAGTTAAATTTTCTAGAAAAAGATTTTATTGAATCTAGTCGGATCTTTCTAATATTTTCTATTTTTTGTTACTAACAATGAGAAAATACAGACGAAAGGTACTTAAATAATTGGTTGATGGAGAATTGGAAAAACAAATCAGTAATAGAGATTTTTGAGGAGCAAGTTGAACTTGTGGGAGATAATATTGCATTAAAGTGCGATAATACTACATTAAACTATATTGAACTTAACAAAAAGGCTAACAGCTTAGCCAGGTTATTGAGTAAGGCATATAATATACAAAAAGGGGACATAGTAGGGCTATTAATAGATAAAAGTGATAACTCCAATATTGCAATTATTGCAATATTAAAATGTGGAGCCTCATATCTTCCTATTTCAAATGATATGCCTGAAGAACGTACGAAGTATATTATAAGCAGTTCAGGAACAAAATTAGTAATTTCCACACAAAGCTTTGCAAATTACATTAGTAGCATTGGAGTCAGCACTTTAAACCTCAATAGTTTAGATGAGCTAATATACAACATAGATACTTCAAACCTGAATATTGAGATAAAACCAGATGATCGTGCTTACATTATTTACACCTCTGGTACTACAGGAACACCTAATGGTGTCGAAATTCCTCACAGAGGCATAGTGCGTTTAGTTAAAGGTGATGATTATTTTCCTTTTGCCGAAAAAAATAATTTTTTACAACTTTCGAATATAGGATTTGATGCTGCAACTTTCGAAATATGGGGTGCTCTACTCAATGGAAACAGATTAATTGTTAGCAATCAAAAGTTGACTGATTTATTGGCTCTTGAAGAGGCAATAACACAAAATGAAGTAACTGTCATATTTCTGACAAGTTCGTTTTTCAATTTAATAGTGGATGATAGAATACAAGTGTTGGCAGGTTTACGTTATTTGTTAGTCGGCGGCGAAGCTCTTTCGGTTAAACATATACATAAAGCACGTTTAGCATATCCAAAATTGGTTTTAATCAATGGATATGGTCCTACAGAATGTACTACATTTGCATGTTGTTACAGAATATCTAATGATTTTGATTTCGACAGAAGTTCTATACCAATAGGATATGCAATAACTGAAACTCAACTTTATATTTTGGATGACAAGTTAAATGAAGTCGCTGCTGACGAAAATGGAGAGTTATATTTAGGTGGAAGTGGGCTAGCGCTTGGTTATTTGAATAATAAGGATTTAAGTAATTCGCGATTTATTCAACATCCACAAAATAAAGAAGTAAGACTTTATAAAACAGGGGATATTTGCAGGGTTGATAGGGATGGGACCGTAATATATATTGGTAGAACAGATAATCAGTTGAAAATTAGAGGTTTTAGAGTAGAAACTGAAGAAATAGAGCATAAAATAAGGAATCACAATTTAGTTAGTAACTGTGTAGTTATTGGCATTAAATCAGATTGGAGTACTGATTTGGTGGCTTTTATAACAGCAAAAAATGCACCCAATTTAGATGATATTCAGAGTATAAATAACATCGATATTAAGTCTTTAAAGCAAGAGCTTTCGGGTTGGTTACCATTATACATGATTCCTGCTATTATTGTAGAGTTAAACAAATTACCTTTAAACAAGAATGGTAAAGCTGATAAGGAAAAATTGAAATCGTTTCTAAAAAAAAATGAGTCTTTAGAAAATGAAATACAATTTAGTAATCGGACAGAAGAAAAGATATACAAAATTTGGGAAAAACACTTTTCGAACTCAAGGATACGATTAGATGATAGTTTTTTTGATTTAGGTGGCGATTCATTGCAAGCACTTAGTTTAATAAACGATATAAACACACAGTTTGGTTTAAACATCTCTACACTTAGCATTTACAAGACTTCAACAATTAAAGCACTGGCATCAGTAATCAATAATGAATGTAAAGAGCTTAAAACCATTGATTCAATTTACAAAATCAAAGACGGTGAAGGAGACCCTCTCTTTTTGGCAGCGGGTTTAGGTGGCGATGCTTTCACTTTTATTTACTTTACAAAGTTTTTCAATAAAAATATTCCAATTTATAACCTAAATTATCCTGATGAATCTTCCGTAAAAACCTCGCTTACAATGGAGGATTTGGCTAATAACTATGTGATTGAAATTCTCAGATTATTACCATGTAATAGAGTTAATTTACTAGGATACTCATTTGGTGGACGTTTAGTTTTCGAAATAGCATTGCAACTGCAAAAAAAAGGTATCGAAGTTGGTATATTAACAATTATTGATATTGTATCGCCATCGTTCGCAGTTGAATATCTTACACCCAAAGAAATAGTAAAGTTCGAGGCTTATTTATTAAAATATATTGATTTTTCGACTAAATTTATTTATCTTAGAAAACGATTACCAGAGCTAACAAAGATATTTATTGACAAAAAACTCAGGCTACATAAAAACACTGCATCAAAAAACGGAGAGGCCTACACCAACGATTCGTTTTATCATAAGTTGTACTACAATTATCTGACCAATGAAAAATACATAGGTAATATCTTATTATTCAGATCAACACAAACTTCAGCATCACCATATCGTAAAATATATTATTTAAATTTGATAAGTCCATTGTTGTTTTGGGATAAAAGTGTGGAAGGAAATATAAAGAAAATTGAACTGAACTGTGGTCATACAGATTTTCTTAAGAAAGAAAATGTGAAAGATTTAATTTTTTATATTGAAAAGGAAATGGAAATATTGCCCACCAACAGTGTTCAATGAAGAGGACGTCAATAATAAATAAAGAGATAGGGAAAAGATAAATATAATTGTTAATATTTTAAAGTATAATTTATATCCTCAGCATCACAAATGGGGAAATGAAATTCAGTGTTTTTCTTTTCTAATGAACAATAAGTATTATCCGTAACTTCATGTAAATCAAGTCAAAAAATAGTCCGAGCGTAAACCCCCTATAATTCCGATGTTATATATACGTTCATATTCTTATATTTTCAATACTAAAACTTATGTGGTCTATTTAATAAATAATTACAGTCTTTATTAGTAATTTTATATCACTAAAATATAATGAATTATGAAACTAACTCCCGAAGATAAACTACTACTATTGGTAAATGATTAGTGGTGAATGATTAGTGGTGAATGGTAAAAGATTAGTGGTGAATGATTAATGATTAATGGT
>JBMOGB010000006.1:0-40287 GCA_049318585.1 Bacteroidia bacterium
ATTCTATAAAGGCAACTCACTTTATAAAATAATTCACGGCACACCTTGCGCTAGCATGTCAATTACCTCAACAAAGTGAAATTTCCTTTCAATTGTTTGGCTTCGCCATTGTTAGTGATGTAATCAACGATGTAATAATATACATCTTCCTCACAAGGGTTTCCGTTAAAATTTCCGTCCCAACCTTTGGTTAAATCGCTGCTGGTGTATAACCATTGTCCCCATCGGTTATAAATATGTAAAGTGGCACCTCTGCTGTTTTTATAAACTACCTTGAATGCCTCATTCACCCCATTTTGATTAGGAGTAAAGGCGTTTGGCATGTAAATATGTTTGCTGCCTTTTACCAATATGAATTGAACGGCTGTATCGTAACAAATTCTATTGATTGCTTTTAGCTCTACATTGTATATTCCTTCTTCGGTAAAATGATAGGACGAGTTTTTTATAGAGCTGGTTTTATTGTTTTCAAAAGTCCACAAATATTGGTTTTCATTGGTGCTTTTTGAATAAAACTGAACGGGTTCGTCAATATCAGGTATTAAGGATAAATAAGTAAAATCGGCAATAGGTTTTGGAACTACATCAATGAACTCTGTACTTTTATTGTAGCAATAGTTTTTAGTAATTTGATACTGAATTGGGTAAATTCCTGCATCAATAGGATCGTATGTAAAGCCTTTTACATTTTTACCTGTAAAAAAGCCAACTGAATCATCGGGTATCAAAATTACTTTGGCCGAACCTTGACAAACCAAAGTATCGCTTAAAATAAATTTGGCAGTTGGAGTAGGGGTAAAGTCAACTTGCAAACTATCATTGATAGTTCCACAATTATTTTTCGCCCATAATACAATATTTACAAATCCAGTTACTGTTGGATTTACCCTATAAATAGTTGAAAGCGAATCTTTGTTTTCAAATACCCCAAATATATTATTTCCCCAAAAAACTGTATCGTAATTGATAGCAAAGCCATTTAATTTTAAAGGTAAATTATTGCAAAGCATGGTATCAGTACCTGCATTTACCTTTGGTAACGAGTTTAAAATAACAAAAGTGGTATCGTAGTTTGTACAATTGTTTGAATCTACTACCTTGACCCAATAAGTTCCGTTGTTTGGAATATCTATATAATTATTTATTGAACTTGTGTTCCATAAGTAATTTTTAAATCCATTCAATGTTATTCTATTAACTTGGGTACATAATAATGTGGTATCGGGAAAGTTTGGATGTTTAAATGGATATAAATCAATCCTTACTTTTTGAGAAATTATACTATCACAAAAGCTGCGAACAATTACAGAATAATTAGCCGAATCGGCAGCATTTACAGCGTTAAAGTACAACGAATCGGCAGTTGAACCGGGTATAACATTATCATTTTTTAACCATTGGTAAGTAACCAAACCTGTTCCTGTTCCTTTTACTTTTAACACCACTTTGGAGTTTACACATTGTAAAACACTTTGTGGCTGTAGGGTAATTTTTGTGCTTGGAACAATCGAAAGTTTTACGTTAATAGATGTTGCACTATCGCATATACTTTTTACTTTAACTGTATAATTTCCAGTATCGGAATAGTTTAAATTATTTATAATTAATGAATCAGCTGTTTGCCCTAACAAATTAGCATTTCCTTTTTTCCATTGGTATGTTACAACACCCGAACCGGTGGCTTTAACAGATAAAAAAGCCCTGGTATTTATACATTGTGAAACGGTTTGTGGTTGCGAAATTATTGAAGTGTTTTTGTACAATCTTAAATAAACAGTGTCGCTGAATATAGAAGTACATTTACCTGTAGCTTTTAATTGGTAAAAACCAGTATCTGAGTTGGTAATATTGTTCAACACCAGTGAATCTTTATTGGCTCCAGTAATTAAATTTCCGTTTTTATACCATCTGTAAATAATATTGGTATCGTTTATAACCGTTGATTTAAATACAGCTTTTTTTCCCGAACATTGTAAAATACTAATTGGCTGTCTTGTTAAAATTGGAGAGAAAACTTTTAGTTTAACGGTATTTGAAAGTAAGCTATCGCAATACGAAGATACTAAAACCGAATAATTAGCCGAATCGGAATAATTAACGATGGGAAAAACCAGTGAATCAGTATTGGCACCAATAATATCTTGCCCATTCTTTTTCCATTTGTAAACTACATTTCCATAACCATTGGCAGTAACTTTAAACCTTACACTACTGTCTTTACAAACTGAAACAGGAGTAGGCTGAGTTGTTATTGTAGAACTTTTAAAAACAATAAGTTTAACAAAACTAGAAAATACAGTATCACACAAACTCCATATTCTTACTGAATAATTTCCAGAATCCAAATAATTTAAATTGCTAATAACCAAAGAATCTTTATTTTGTCCAATTAAATTAGTATTTCCTTTTCTCCATTGGTAGTTTAATATTCCCGGGCCAATGGCAGTTACTTTAAATATTACAGGTGTATTCCTACATTGAGAATACGCTTGAGGCTGCGAAGTAATAATGGTAGTAATTGTAATTGATAATTTTACAGTATCGCTAATGGTATATCTACATTTACCAGTAACTTTTAAATAATAAAAACCAGTGTCTAAGTTCGAAATATTATTGATTACCAATGAATCTTTATTAGCCCCTGGAACTAGTATTCCTCGTTTGTACCATTGATAAACCATATTGGTATCGCTGGTAACAGTAGTTTTAAATACAGCTCTTGAATTAGGACATTGTAATAAATTAGTAGGTTGTTTAAAAAAAACAGGCTTAAATACTTTAAGTCTTACAATGTTTGAAAGTACACTATCGCAATAAGCACTAATCATCACAGAATAATTTGCGGTATCACCATAGTTTGCATTGGTTATAATTAAAGAATCTGAATTTGCACCTATAATATTTATTCCGTTTTTTTTCCACTGATAAGTAAAAGCTATAGAACCATTTACTACTACTTTAAATTTTGCAATGCTATCCAAACAAACTGAAGTGCTTTTGGGCTGTGTTATTATATTTAATCTAAGTGTAACTGTAAAACTATCTTTTTGAACACAACCATTTACATCAGTAGTCGTTAATAAGTATTTTGTAGTACTCGGAGGCGTAACTAATGGGTTTAAACAATTGGTGCAACTTAGCCCTGCAGCTGGTGTCCAACTATAAATAATGGGTTGAAAAAAGGAACTTACTGTTGCCGTATTTTGAAGCTGAAAAGGTGTACCTCCACATACTAAAGTGTCGTTTTGTAAATTTAAATTCAAATCAGAAATTCTTATTATAGTTGTCAATGTATCGGCACAACCAAAATTAGGATAAGGTTTTGTAATTAATTTATATTTGTTAAAGTAAGTAGGGGTTGTTATGTTTAAAACCTGAGAGCTTCCTAAAAGAGTTGAAAAAGTAGAATCGTACCATTTATATTCTGTAAAACCACTTGGTCCAGTAAGAGTAGATATTGGATTTCCTTTACACGAAATGGTAGAAATTTTAAATTGATCACAATTTACATCCACATATCCATATCCAAAATGACCAGTTTGAGAACAATCACCACTTGCAAAATCTACCGCTATTGTTCTTCCACCATAACCCGATAAATCTAAATTAGCCGATGACCATGTTTTATAAAATACATCTGATGTCCAAGCAACACGAGTAAAGCCAGGTAAAGCAGAAGTAGCAATAAAATTAAAATTCACGCAAGGAAGTAATGCATTTGTAGCTGAATCATAAGCATTTACTGTAAACCTAGGCTGTTCTGTTGAATCATGTTGAGGATCTTGAAAAACTACAGCATATTTAAAAATTAATTTATAATCATTTACTCCAGCTGGTATTCTTATATAATATCTTGCCCTTTCGGCTTGTGCACCTGTATTATCATTCCCAAGTTTTAACGAATAATTTCCACCATCGGGAGCTACAACAGGAAAATTACCATAAAGATCTCTACCTGTTCCCGACATTAATACATGCCTATTAGTTACAGGTAATGTGAGTGAATTAGCCACTATTGGGCAGCAATAACCAGTATAAAACCGCCAGTTTGTTAAATTTCCATTTTCAAAATTTAAATTTGGTGGACAAAAAACAGTTTGAGAGAACAAGGAAATGTTCAAGCAAAATAGCATGAAAAACAACAATATTTTGTTATTTAGCGTTGATTTTTTTGTTTTAATTAATGCCATTGATTGCGATTCAAATATAATAATTAGCATGAATAATATATTATTTTAAGAATTTATTTAGAAATTTATTTTTTTTGTTTTCTTTTCAAAATATTTACTTTTATATAAGCAGCTTGTTTTGTTTCAATTATTAAATTTCCAATTTGAATATTTCCAATGGTATAATATGTGAGAATATTTCAAGGTGTATATTGATGATATTTATTACCTTATAATTAACATTATGTTAAGTAAAAGAAAGAAATAAAGATATCATATTTGGCAAAAAAAAGCCAATTAGATTTCTCTAACTGGCTTCTATTCAATTTAATTAAAACCAAAAATTATTTTGCAGCTTTAGCAGCCTCTTCTTTTTTTGCTCTGTATTCGTTCGATTTATTTTCGTTTTTCATACCTGCATAAATTAATTGCAAACTATAATAAGCATCTTTTAAATAGGCATATTTCAATGCTTTTTCTTCTGGGTTTTTTGGTGATTTCAATTGTGCTAATTCTTCCACTTTTAAAAATTGTGTAATTGCCACGTTAAAAATACTGTCTTGTACTTTCTTTAAAGCACTGAATTTTTTATCATATTCAGCTTGTGTTTTTACATCAATGCTGTTAATTTTATTCGCAATTTCTACTGTTTTATTGTTGGTTAATGCGCCTAAATTGTAGTAAGCATCTATCATATCTGGATTCAAATCAATGGCTTTAAAGTAATCAGCCTCAGCTTTTACAGTGTAACCATTTGCTTTTTTACTTACTTCTGCCACTTTAGCTAATTTATCTTTTGCAGTAGCTTCCAATTGTTTTTTTGTAGCTGGATTCTTTTCTGTTTTAGCTTTTTTGGTTGCTAAACTAGCCTCTTCACGTAATCCTTTTATTTCCTTGTTAAATCCACCAGCTGCGTTGTCGTATAAATTTCCTCTAGTATAAATTAACTCAGCATCATCGGGTTTTTGCTCATTTGCAAGCTCTACTTTTTGTAATAGTAAATCTATTTTACCTTGAGTAATGTATAAGTTGATTTCAATTCCTATCAAATCTTTCTTTTCAGGAAACATAACGCGACCTTTATCTAAATATGAAATTGCTGTTGCTGTATCGCCTTCTTCCAAGTATATGTTGGTTAAATATGCATATATCAAATGATCTTGGTAATCTAAATCTACTAATCTCTTCAAATATTTCTTTTGGTCAACTTTGTTTTTTTCTTTGTTCGAAAAATAAAACTGGTTGAATACAATTGACTTTTCTGTTAAATTATTTGTTTTCATGTCGCCAAATTTATCAAATGGTAATAAATCAATAACTAATTGGTAATATGATTGAGTTTTGCCATAATCGCCTCTTTTGCTAGCATCGTAAGCAGCACTATTACAAGCAAATGCGGCATTTACAATATTGTATTCCATTAATTCTTTGTAAAGTTCTTTCTTGTCTAACTCCAAACATCTTTTTGCTGCTAATGCCCATTTTTCAGCAGCATTTATGTCAAGTGCTCTTATTTTTTCATCTTTTGAAGTAAAAATTGTATCATAGATAGCGGCACGGAAATACAACATTTTCACATTGTCTTTGGTGTCAGGATGTTCAAATGCAGCATCTATTGATTTCTTAGCATCGTCCATTTCTAAATTGTTAAAATAAAGTGCAGCCGATTCTACCTGACTTTTTTGAGCCCAACTATTTAAAGTTACAAGGCAAAATAAAATTAAAAGTGATTTTTTCATAATTATATATTGTTATTTTTAAATTCTTGTTTTACAAATTACAGGCCAAAAGTAATTGTAAAAACTATATATGCAAAAGTCAGCCTAATTTTTAAAAAGGTTGCTTTTAGTAAGTTATCATTTCAAAAATTTTGTTAATTTAAAACTAGTTGTAATGAACGTCTATTCCTTTGCTCCATTAGTATTTTTCTGTTATTGGTAAACTTATCAATTTGAGCAGTTTCATAATTACTTATAGTCAATAATTCCAAATTGTTATTGGTTCTTACTTTATAGTTTTGCTCCAAATCAATGATTAAATCGTTACATTTATTTTCTATAAAATCTACACAAACAGTAAAACTAATGGCCGAATTTTGCATTACATTTATTTTTACACCATACCTGGCAAACAAAGAAAAAATACTGCTTAAATTTTCTTCAACTATAAAGCTAAAATCTTTGCTTGCAATAGAAATCAACATTTGGTTTTGTTTGAAAATATAAGTCGAAATTTGGTCTTCTTTTTCCTTCGAAACCCCTACCGTTGTTCCTTCATCGTTTGGATTAATAAACGATTTTACAAACAAAGGAATTTCTTTGTTTAACAATGGCTGAATGGTTTTTGGGTGAATAACAGTAGCACCATAAAATGCCATTTCAATGGCTTTGTTATAACTTAACCCTGAAATTTTCACAGCTTCTGCAAATCGTTTTGGATCAGCATTCATTACTCCTGCCACGTCTTTCCAAATAGTTACACTTTCGGCATCTAAACAAAAAGCGAAAATAGCTGCGCTGTAATCAGAACCTTCTCGACCTAGCGTTACTGTGGCATTAGCGTTACTGCGACCAATAAATCCTTGGGTAATTACCATCTTTTTTAGCACAATTGGTCTTAACGTTTTTGCTATTTTTTCATTAGTAAGAGTCCAATTTACTTTCCCTTCGCGGTACGTATTATCGGTGCTAATAAAGTTTTGAGCATCCATCCAACGATTTTTTAAACCAGCTTCGTTTAAGTATGTGCTTACTATTTTGGTCGATAAAATTTCGCCATAACTTACAACTTGGTCGTAATGATAATCGTATGAATGATCAGGTTCAGCTTCCAACAAACACTCTAATTCAATAAAAATATTTTCTATTTCATCAAAAGCATGGCTTTGCGTTTGTGGTAAAAGTTCGTTGATTATTTGGTAATGAAATTGCTTTAAATCGTCAAAAGTTGATTGTTTTTCATCAGTTCTATTGTAATAAGCATTCAATAATTTTTCGAGTAAATTAGTAGTTTTACCCATTGCTGAAATGACAACTAATACATTTTCATTGGCAAAGCCACCTAAAACCTTTGCTACATTTTTTACTGCATTTGCATCTTTTACCGATGCTCCCCCAAACTTAAAAACCTTCATTTAATCCTTTTCTACTTTTGGCGCAAAATAAAAATAAAAATTGATTTTTTGAGAAGTGAATATATTTAGCTCAAATATGTTGGAAACAATTTCCACAACTTTCCTTAATCCTGTTTTGTGTATAATGTTTGCAATATTCAAATATAAGGATTACTATTGCTGTTTATTATAGAACAAAATTTATGCTTTTAGAATTCAAATGTAGTAATTTCTTATCGTTTAAAGATGAAGTTACACTTAATTTATCCACTATTAAATCTTATACTGAACATGCAGAAACTCACATTACTAAAAACATTGGTAGAACAGATATAAAATTATTGAAATCTATTGCCATATACGGAAGTAATGGTGGTGGTAAGTCAAATCTTATTAAGGCTATGGAATTTATGAAAGGATTACTTCGCACTTCATTCAAAAATTCATTAGAACCAAAGACTGAAAAACCAGTGTGGAACTATCATCATAGGTTATCGACCGAAACAATTGATAAACCTTCAACGTTTGAAATATCATTTATTATTGAAGGTATAATTTACAAATATGGTTTTTCCGTTTATGATTGGATAATAACAAAAGAATATTTGTTTAAAACAGATAAACGTGAAACCATGTTATTTGATCGAACATATTCGAAATTTAAAATAAATGAAGCAAGTTTTGCTGAAGGAGAAAGATATAAAGATGTAAATCCTAATGTTTTATTGTTAAACTATCTTGCTCAACACAATGCACCAGAGTCTACAAAATTATTTAAATGGTTCAATGTTTTTAATATTATGGATGGATTAGATGATGAATATGTCAAAAATCACACTCGTAAATTGTTAGAATCAGACGCTCAATTCAAAAAATGGATAAGAGTTGCTTTACATTTTCTCGAAATAAAGGATGTAGGTATTGAAGACAATGAGCTTGTAGCCGTTCATCAAAAGTATGATAAAAACAATTTTATTGCGGGACAAGTCAACCTTCGTGTTGACACTGAAGAGAGTGCAGGGACTCGAAAACTTATTTATCTTTTAGGAGGTTTATATGATACATTAAAGGCAGGTAGAACATTTATAATTGATGAATTTGATTCAAAACTTCATCCGAATTTATCTCGAAAATTAGTTGAATTATTTCATATTCATAATGTAAATGGGGCTCAATTTATTATTACAGCTCACGATCCAACTCTTCTTGATAATGAAATATATAGAAGGGATCAAATATGGTTTATTGATAAAGATCAGTTTGGAGCTTCAGAATTATATCCAATGTCTCAATTTAAAGCTGCTGCTGATGGACTTAGAGGAACTTCAGACTTTAGAAAGTTGTATTTAAATTGTCACTTTGGTGCAGCAGAGAGTTTGGAAATTTCTGAAGAGTTAACAAAACTAATTTCCTAAATATGACTAATTACGGTAGAAGTCAGGGGCAAGAAGGAATACGTGGAAGTAAAAAAGATCCCAAGGTCTTACTTTCTTTTGAATTTTTAGATATTCAACAAGGTCAAACAGCTAAGCAGTGGGATGATAATAATGACTTACTAAAGTTACATGAGTTGGGTCAAAATCTAAACAAAAAGACTGTAGGTCAAGCACTTGCTGAACAAATTATTGTTCAGTACGAAATAAAAGATGAACATAAATGGAACAAACAAAACATGCCTAAGGTTTCAAAGTGGAAGTATCCAATAACAGTTCCAAGAAATGATATTCCTTGGAGTAAAATAGAATTAGGACGAAAACTAAGAGTAATTGGCTATCTTGAAATGAATATATTTTACGTTGTATTTCTGGATAATAATCATCAATTCTTTCCATCAAAAGCATAAAAAAAATAATCAACCTTACCCTACCCCAATTCCTCAAAAAATCCAGTTTGTTTATTCTTTTTGCAATTGTTCCAATCGTAATAACGGCCATTCATGGCAATGTAAATTCCAGCAGGTAAACTTTGTACAAAAGCTAATGCACTTCCCATGTTAAACAATCCATCGCTAGAGCCAAATTTATAAGGAATCATGGCACCAGTTATAACAACTGTTTTTCCTGGTATTTTTTCGGATAAAAAAGTGGCAGTTTCAGTCATGGTATCAGTTCCATGAGTAATTACAATTTTATCTTCATCACAAGCTTTACAACTTTCTAAAATAATATTTCTATCTGCGTCAGTCATGTCTAAACTATCAATTAGCATCAAAGTGCGAACACTTAAGTCTAAACGGCTGCGTCCCAATTTCAAAATTTCATTGATATGTGAATCTTTAAAGAACAATTGCCCGTTTAATTCATTGTATTCTTTATCAAAAGTTCCGCCTGTTACAAATAGTTTAATTGCCATAATTAATAATTAATTTACACTGCAAGAATAAGGAATTGAATTAGGCTATTATATTTGAACCCATAAATTTTTTAAACAATTGAAAAAAAATGTATTCAGATTTGGAGCAATGCTGTTGGTATTGCTTGCTTTGATAAGTGTTTATTCATTTACCAATAAGTCAAAAACTAAAAAAGTAAAGAAGGTAATTTTCATTATTGGCGATGGAATGGGTTTGGCACAAATTAGTGGCGCCATGAGCGAAACCAATGAAAGAAATGCTTTTGAACGATTTAACGTAATTGGCATGAGTAAAACGTCCTCAGCCGATAATTATGTAACTGATAGTGGTGCTGGTGCAACTGTATTTGCCATTGGCAAAAAAACATTTAACGGTGCTATCAGTGTTGGAGTTGATTCAATGGCTTATCCTAGTTTATTTGAAATGATGAAAAAGAAAAACATGGCTACTGGTGTGGTGGTAACTTCGTCAATTACTCATGCTACTCCAGCTTGTTTTTATGCGCATGTTTCATCGCGAAAAAGTGAAGATGATATTGCAAGTTTTTTATTGCAAGGAAATTGTGATATTGCAATTGGTGGTGGTACAAAGTTTATAAAATTCCGCAAAGACAACGTGGATTTAACAACATTATTGCAAAATAATGGCTTTATGGTAAAAACTGATACTTCTAATAATTTTACTCCACTCCTAGCTAATAAACAAGTTTATACTTTGGCTTTTGATGGCATGAAACGTAAATTAGATGGTAGAAATGACTTTTTAAAACAAGCATCTATGAGTGCTATTTCGCAATTAAATAATAACAAAAATGGCTATATGTTAATGATTGAAGGCAGCCAAATAGATTGGGGTGGACATGACAATAACTATGAATACATGAAAACTGAATTGTATGATTTGAATGAAACCATGAACGCAGTTTTAGATTATGCCGAAAAACAAGGTGACGTTTTGGTAGTGGTTACTGCCGATCATGAAACTGGTGGACTTTCATTGCACCCAAATAAAGAAAATAAGAAGAAATTTACTCCTAATTATTCTACTGGCGGACATTCAGGAATTATGGTTCCAGTTTTTGCTTTTGGGCCAGGTGCTGAAAATTTTGGTGGAATATTTGAAAACACTGAAATCCATTTTAAATTTAAAAAACTGTTAGGTTTGGAGTAACGCTTCGACAGGCTCAGCGAGCAAGTAGTATCGGTCACTGAGCTTGTCGAAGTGAAGTTTGTATGTGGTTTGTGTTCTCACAAATTACTTGAATAAAGCTGGCGAGAAAAGCAGATTCAGTCAGTTCGAGCGGAGTAGAGAACGAGTAAAAATGTTTCGACTTCGCTCCACATGACATAAAAATAGAATGTATTTTGTAAGTTGTTTGTTTTAAAACAAATTATATCAAAAAAGTTGGTGAGGACGCCAACCTTGGACAAAAATTGTTAGGTTTGGAGTAACGCTTCGACAAGCTCAGCGGCCAGTCTAAATTCGGTCACTGAGCTTGTCGAAGTGAGGTTAAATAAAAAGAGAACAAATGAGAGAAACAAAACAATTAATTAAAAATTTACTGCTTATAGAATGGCGGGAACGCTATGCATTAAATGGAATTTTATTGTACGTTTTCTCGTCTATTTTTACAGTGTCGCTATCGGTTAAGGTACTTAATATTCCTACATGGAACGCTGTTTTTTGGGTGCTGATATTGTTTAGTTCTATCAACGCAATTGCCAAAAGTTTTATAGCAGAATCGAAAGGAAAAATGCTTTATTTTCATGGACTTATTTTACCCGAAAAACTCATTTTAGCTAAGTCTATTTACAGTGCTATTTTGAATTTAATTTTGAGTTTTGTTGCCTTGTTTTTTTACAGCACTATTTTAGGAAATCCAATTCAAAACATGGGTTTTTATGCCATTATTTTAACATTGGCTTCCATTGGTTTTGCTTTTACATTTACCATGATTTCGGCCATTGCGCAAAAAAGCGGGAATGGAAATTTATTGATGCCTATTTTAAGCTTCCCAATCATCATTCCGTTCTTATTGTTATTGATTAAATCGAGTAAAAAAGCGATGGATGGCATAGACGTAAGCTTAATTTACACAGATATATTATTGCTTGTAGCAATGAATATTTTAGTAGCAGCATTGGCTTATATTTTGTTTCCTTTTTTATGGAAAGAATAACTGAAAAAGTGCGAAGTTCGAAGTGAGCAAAAATGCGGAATAGCAAGTTTATAAATTATCGGCTTTTCGTTCTAATTTACGTTCAATTTCTGCTTGTTTTTCTTCAATTTTACGTTCAATTTCGGCTTGTTTTCTTTCTATTTCACGTTCTATTTTGTTCTGTTTTTTATCGTTATTATTCCATTTATCATAATCATCCAACTTATTTATATCAAACCAAAATTGAGTTGGCTTTTCATTTTTATCAATAAACCCAAATGCTTGTTGTGCAGTTTTATTTGCATAAAAATGATTATTGGCTTTCAAATAAAACTTAACTTTGGCTCTTTGGAAAACAAAAGGATAAGATTTAGGTAAAAAATAATGACTAGGAAAAATGATGCTGTCGTTTTTAAGTTGATATTCTATTTTTATAATATAATCATTTTCAGAACCAGGGTTATTTTTATTTACTTTATAAAACTTTGAAACACTAAAATTTGAAGAATCTTCCAGCGTTTCATTTATTTCAAAATCAATAGGAATAAATCTTCCACTGTCGCAAACTTGAATTTTAAAGCCGTTTAATTGTAAATAATTCACTTGTTTATTGGTTGTAATTTCATTAATTATTAGGTGTAACGAATCGTTTTTACCTAAAATTTGGTTGTCAATCTCGGTGTTTTCTATTTGATTGAAATATTTTGGAAGAATGTTTACACCACTATAAATTAACAATCCAACACCAGTAAAAAACATAATTACCAATCCCATTCCAGCATATTTAAAACTGATAGCCGACTTAAAAACAAACTTTGAAATAACAGCTAATAAAAACAAAATTGGCGTAAAAATGCACAATAAAGCACCAGTCAAAACATAGTTTATGTTTTCGTCCAATAAAATATTTGAATGAAAAACATCGAACATATCTGATTCAGAAAATACTTTGTAAGTAATTGTAGAAAAGAATATTGAAACAATAATTAGTCCTAATAATATCAATGCAAATCCAGAGATAATAAAATTGAAAATGTTCCTAATTCCAGTTAATTGAGTTTCGTTTTGTGCTACATAATTTTGGTTATTATTTAGCTTAGTTTTTTGTATGTTATTATTGGCTTCAGGTATAGCTATCCAAGCAATTAAATATACTAAAAATGCTGAACCCCATAAAAATATACCGGCAAAAAATGCCAATCTTACCACCCAAATTTCTATTCCAAAATGCAGTGCAATTCCACTACAAACCCCTCCTATTGCTTTGGTTTCTTTGTTTCTATAAAGTTTTTGAGGGTTATTATTTTCATTTTGAATAATCTTGTCGGCTTCAGCTCCGGTGGCTTTTGGAATAACTATCCAAAGTACAATATATGCCAAAACACCCGTTCCAAAAAAGAAAAATGCAAACACAAAAGCAATTCTTATAAAGCTGGTATCTACGTTCAAATAATTGGCAATTCCACTACAAACTCCACCCAAACTTTGGTTAAATGGATTCCTACGAAGCTTAGGTTTTACAGATGAATTTTGAGTATTTGATTGGTAATTATTTGAATTATTCGAATGTGAATTTTCGGTTTTTTGGCTATTGCTTAATTCCTCCACAGTTCCAAGTGTTTTTATCACTTCATCTACATGGTTTGCATCTACCATTTCTGCATTGGTAGCTGCTAATTGAATAGTTAATAATTCAGCAATTCTAGCTTCAATATCAAACAAAATATCGGGCTCATTTTTGAAACTATTTTTTAAAGCTGAAACATAATTATTCAGCTTATTATAAGCATCGTTATTTAAAGTAAAAGTGGTTTTGTTTAAATTTATTTTGATAGACTGTATCATATTTTTGTTCGTTTAATTTTTTGTGATTGTGTTTACTGAATTTACTAAATCGTTCCACGATTGATTGATTTCATTTAAAAACTGTTGTCCATTTTTTGTCAATTGATAATATTTTCGTGGTGGACCACTGTTACTTTCAAACCAATTATAATTAAGTAACTCTTCATTCTTAAGCCTTGTTAGCAAAGGATATAAAGTACCTTCTACTACAATTAAATTTGCTTTTTTTAGCTCTACAATTATATCGCTGGCATAAGCTTCTCCCCTACTTATTATGGTAAGAATACACAATTCGAGTATTCCTTTTTTCATTTGTGCCTTACTATTTTCAATATCCATTTTGAATAAATTACGCAGCAAACATAATAATATTTTAGTACTATGCAATACATAGTATCATTTTGTTTTACCTTTCAAATCAAAATTATTCCATTTGTATTATTAATTCAATAAGTAAAATTTACAAATAGTTATATTTCAATAAATAAAAGGTAAAATTATTTAAATAAAATAGTTTTTTACATTCATAGATATTGTTAATTTGCCGAAAAGTAATTTACAACAAATGATATTAATAGCAGACAGTGGTTCAACAAAAACCGATTGGGTAATCATCAATAAAGATGGTTCAAATATGATGATGTTTCATACTATAGGATATAATCCTTATTTTATTGATAGTGAAGCAATATTTTATTCATTAAGCGAAAACTTATTGAAAGATTTAGATGGAACATCAATAACTGAAGTTTATTTTTATGGTGCCGGTTGCTCTACACCCGAAAAAAAGGACATTGTAAGAAAAGCATTAACAAGAAGTTTTCCTGGTGTTTCAAATATTTTTGTAGGACACGATTTATTAGCATCAGCTAGGGCTTTATTAGGCAAAAACAAAGGTTTTGCAGCAATTTTAGGAACAGGAACTAACTCTTGTCTTTACGATGGCTTTGATGTGTTTCATAACATTGATTCATTAGGTTATTTAATGGGTGACGAAGGAAGTGGAAGCTATATTGGAAAAAAAATATTACGCGATTTTATGCGTGGAAATTTACAACCTGAGTTACAAGAGCGTTTTAAAGAACGTTTTCAAATAGAAGACAATGAGCAAATTTTTACTACACTTTATAATACTCAGTTTCCAAATAGGTATTTAGCTAGTTTCTGTAAGTTTGCCGATGAATATGTAACTCATCCATACATAAGAAATAAGGTTCGCGATGGATTTAGAGATTTCTTTAAAAATTTAGTAGTTAAGTATCCAGATTATAAAGATTTTTCATTCAATTGTGTAGGTTCTGTTGGATTTGTATTTAAGGATATTTTAGAAGAAGTAGCAATTAGTTACGATATGAAAATTGGAAAAGTAATTAAATCGCCAATGGATGATTTGATTCAATTCCACTTGAATGAAAGCAAATAAAAACCATTTTACACACAAAAAAAGCTGCAAATATTTGCAGCTTTTTTTGTTAGAAATTTGGCTTAATAGACTTTTCTGCAAAATAATCTAAAATATAATTTACTGCATCATCAGCCGTATCAACGAGTTTAAACATTTCTAAATCACTTAAATTAATATTTCCTTCTTGTTCACCCATTACGTTTTTCATCCAATCTATTAAGCCTCCCCAAAATGCAGTTCCTACTAAAACTATTGGAAACTGAGCCACTTTTTGAGTTTGAATTAAAGTCAAAGCTTCAAACAATTCGTCCAAGGTTCCAAATCCACCGGGCATGGCTACAAATCCTTGTGCATACTTCATAAACATTACCTTTCGTACAAAGAAATAATCAAAGTTGATGCTTTTATTTCTATCAATATATTTATTGTTAAATTGCTCAAATGGCAATTCAATATTTAAGCCAACCGAAATTCCACCAGCTTCATAAGCACCTTTGTTTCCCGCTTCCATAATTCCAGGTCCACCACCAGTAATTACACCAAAACCAGCAGCTACTAATTTTGCTGAAATTTCTTCTGCCAATAAGTAATATTTGTTATCGTTTTTAGTTCGTGCAGAACCAAAAACAGAAACGCAAGGTCCAATTTTACTCATTTTCTCAAAACCTTCCACAAACTCGGCCATTATTTTAAAAGTAGCCCAACTATCGGTAGTTTTAATTACAGGCCAGTCTTTTTTCTCAAATGCTTTGGCAATTCTTTTTTCGTTTTCCGTCATCCTCTAAATTCTTTAGTTAAATATTTCTTTTAAAACAGCTTGAATTGTTTTTCCATCCGCTTTTCCAGCCAATGCTTTCATGGCTACTGGCATTACTTTACCCACTTCAGCTAGGCTAGTTGCACCAACTTCAGTAACTATTTTTTGCAATATTGCTTTTATTTCTGCTTCGTCCATTTGTTTTGGTAAATAACGCTCCAAAACCATTAATTCTTCTTTTTCTTTTTCGGCTAATTCAGCTCTTCCATTTTGCAAAAAAATGTCCATGCTTTCTTTGCGTTGTTTGGCTAGTTTTTGAAATGTTTTTAAAGCTACTTCATCACTTAATTTACCATCTTGGCTTGCTCCTTTTTCACTTGCAGCTATCAATAACGAGCTTTTTACAGCACGCAATGTTCTTAAACTTATTTCATCTTTTGCCTTCATGGCAACTATAATATCGCTATTAACTTGTTCTTGTAAACTCATGTTTTTATTTTTTATAAAGCACGAATATAATTCATATTTATCCATACTGCAAAAGGTTTTATTGTTATGAAATTTCAATTTTTTAGACAATAATTTTTATTATTTCGTTCAATAAATAATATTCTGTACAACCAATACTGAAAAATAATTCACTATTAAATAAATCAACATTATTATGAAAAATCTAATTGTATTTCTATTGTTCATATTACTGGGTAATATTTGCAATGCACAAGGTTCAGAGTTTGATGAATCAAAAAACGGTTTAATATACACCGACAATACCATTTCAAAATTGAAACATATTGTTGACTCACTTAATTTAAAGCACAAAGTTTGCGATATCAATAAGGTTTATAAAAGTAAGTTTACAGGTAAAGTCCATTATTTAAACATGGAAAAAGGTGCAATTAATCAAGCAAAAATTGACATGGACAACAACATAACTTTTGAAAAATTTATTGAAAAATATAATCCAATTGAAGTATCAAAAGAATTGCTTGTAGTTAAGTTTAATTACGAAAACTATGAAAACAAAAAAATAACCGAATACCAAGTATTTGATTTTAAAAATGGCAACAAGGAATATCAAAATGAGAATGGGAGAACTAATAACCAAAATAACTTAAAGGGGAAATGGATTTATAATTACTACAGTAAATCAGAGTATAACACAGAATCAATCAATGCTGTGTATTTTGTAGATGACCTCGTTCAATATGATTTACCCAATAAATATGCTAAATTAATTCAGTATTCCGATTGTTTAATTGACACCAATGTAACCATTTTCAAAGACGCTTATTCAAAAAATTACAAAAGCAATAAAAAGGCAAAAAAAGAAAAAGCTGTGAGTACTTTTATTAATTATATACACAAAACAACCAATAGACCTGAATTTATTTATGATGATGATAACGAATCAAAATATAAGGAATTTCATATTAAATATTCTCTATGGGATTCGCTAAGACCTTTTAAAGTTGATAGTTTAAAAAATGCCGATAAAAAATTTTGTGTGTTACTCAACAATGCATTGATTGAAGTGAAAAATGAAGGTGGTTCAAACGATGAATTGGAGGAATATGTGGGGAATTATATTTCGAAAAAAGAAGAGCTATTTTTAAAAAGAAATCGCAGGGTAGTTGGAGGTTGTAGTATGGATAATAGTCCAAGAATTCATGCTTTAAATATTGCCAAACTTTCAGCTGAAACCGTTAACTGGGAAGTGTTTTTACGCGCACATTTAGACATTATGAACGATAAATTTGAAAGAGTGTCTGATGGAAGTTATGCATATGGTGCTAGGCAAACTTATTTAAAAGAATTGGAAGTGCTTGATATTTACACCAACGATTTACTTTTAGGTATTAGTTTAAGGTTTGAAAATGCCGCAGAAAACCACTATTGGGGATCTATTTCAAGAATTGGCAGGGCATTATCTGATACCAAAGAACCAACTATAATTGAAAACAAAATGCTTGAAATAGTAGCCGATAATACATTAGATGACTATAATAGAGTTCTGATTTATTACTTATTTTTAAACTATAACAACTATATTAGTGATGAACAAAAGCAAATAGAAAATAGCAAAAAACTTCAGAATGCCGTTAGTCAATTGCCAAGATATTTGGCTTCAAAAATTGAGTTGAAAGACCAAAATTAAAAATAAAAAATCATAAAAAAAGCTGCTCTTACAATGGGCAGCTTTTATTTTATTTGGTAATATAAATTTATTCTTCAATAACTATTACCTTAGTCATTGCATCTCCTTGACGAATTGCATCAATTACTTCTAAGCCTTCAACTACTTTACCAAAGCAAGTGTGGTTTCTGTCTAAATGCGCAGTGTTGTTTCTACTATGGCAAACAAAAAACTGAGATCCACCAGTGTTTCTTCCAGCATGAGCCATCGATAATACACCTCTGTCGTGGTATTGGTTTCCACCTGTTAACTCACAATCAATTTTGTATCCTGGTCCGCCAGCACCTGTTCCTGTTGGATCGCCACCTTGAATTACAAAATCAGGAATAACTCTGTGAAAAGTTACACCATTGTAATAACCTTGTTCAGCTAATTTCAAAAAATTTGCTACTGTGTTTGGAGCATCTTGCTCAAAAAATTCAATCTTCATTACACCTTTATCGGTGTGTATTTCTACTTTTTTCATATATTTTATCTCTTCTACTCCTATTATAATGGAGCTGTCATTTTTTAATTTAAAATTCGATATTACTTATTCGATATTCGTTATTTTCATAAATCATAGTCGCGATAAATCTCGCCTCTAAGTTTCTAGTTTTCTAGAATCCAAATATTTCTTTCATTTTAGCATCTAATGCATCACCACGAAGTTTAGTTGCAATAATTTTTCCTTCTTTATCAATTAACACAGTGTGAGGAATTGATTCAAAATTATATGTTTTCAATAAAGGTGTATTCCATTGCAATAAATCGCTTACATGAAACCAAGTAAGCTTGTCAGCGTTAATGGCATTCACCCATTTTTCGCGGTTATTATCCAAACTAACGCCTAATATTTCAAAACCTTTATCGTGGTATTTATTATACATAGCCACCACTCTTGGATTGTCTTTTCTGCATGGCCCACACCAACTTGCCCAAAAATCAACCATTACAATTTTACCACGTAAGCTACTTAAAGCAAATTCTTTTCCGTAAGGATCATTTAGTTTAATTTCTGGTGCTAAACTACCTGCTGCAGTGTTTGCCATACTTTGCACTCTATTGTGCAACACCAAAGCATATTTTGAGTTTTGGTATTTGGTAAATAATTTTTTATCAATTGCATTTAAAAATGCAAAATCAGCTTCTGGCATCATAAAGTTGGTGGCAAAAAATGGAACAATATTGTTCATTTTTTCTGTTGCATTTCTTAACTGAATTTCATTGTTTCTAGTAATGCTGTCAAACTCTTTTCTTATTTTTTCTTGCTCAGCTACTGGTGGCATTTCTTTGCCATAAAGTGCACCATACTTTTCCTCGATTTTACGCAACTCAATTGAACTATTAGCATTAATCGACATTAGTTTTTTAATATCGCTGCTTTCCATTGAATTTTTTACGGTGTAATTGTCAATATTATCAGCATCAATGCTTAACTCAATATTGCTATTGCTGTCAACCATGGTAATAATATCGCCTTTTGGCAAACGAATGATGCAAAAAGTTTGTTGATTTACTTTTCCATTTAATTCAAAAGTTCCGTCTTCTAATATTACAGAACTATCTAATAACAGTAAACCAGTATTGGTAATTTCTTGAATGTTAATGCTGCCTTTGGCATTTTTTATAACACCCGTAACCGAAAATCCGCTTTTAGTTGGATTGTCTTTATTAATTGAATTGCCGCAGGCTATAAAGCTGCTTAATAATAAAATAAAAAAAATGTTTTTCATGTTTTTGTTATTGTTTATCTAATGATTCTTTTACTAGTTTACTTGCTATTTTAGGATCGGCTTTTCCTTTACTTAATTTCATCACATCGCCCATAAACATGCCTACTAAACTTTGTTTACCAGCTTTATATTCAGCTACTTTTGCAGGATTTGCAGCAATGGCTTCATCAATCCATTTTTGTAATTCATCGCTGTTACTTTCTTGAATTAAGTTCAATTGCTTTGCAATGTTTTCAGCGCTTTCATTGGTATTTTCTACCATGTTTAAAAACACCTTTTGAGCAGCGGAACTACTTACTTTCCCATCATCAATTAAAGCAATGATTTCAGCAATTTGTTTTGGCTGTAATATAAAATTTTCAATATTAATGGCTTGCTCGTTCAAATAACCTTTAACCGCAGTCATTAACCAATTTGCTGCTGCTTTAGTGTTTTTTGTAAACTGAAGAATTTGTTCAAAATAAGCTGCCACTTCTTTACTTTCGGTAAGCACATTGGCATCGTAATCATTTAAGCCTAATTCTTTCGTGTATTTATCAAACAATGCTTTTGGCAAAGCTGGCATTTGTGTTTTTATTTCATCTACAAACTTTTGTGTTACACGCAAAGGTGGCAAATCGGGTTCAGGGAAATAGCGGTAATCGGCAGCGCCTTCTTTGCTACGCAAGGTAATAGTTATTCCTTTTTGCGCATCAAAAGTACGTGTTTCTTGAACTATGGTTTCACCAGCTTCTATGGCTTCAATTTGTCGTTTTACTTCAAAATCAATCGAGCGTTCTACATTCTTGAACGAGTTCATGTTTTTTACTTCCACCTTAGTTCCAAACACTTTGCTTCCCTTTAACATTACTGAAACATTTGCATCGCAACGCAAACTTCCTTCTTCCATGTTTCCATCACAAATGTCAAGATATTTAACTAGTTTTTTTATTTCCGTTAAATATTGGTAAGCTTCTTCCCCTGTTTTTATGTCTGGCTCCGATACAATTTCAATTAAAGGAACTCCCGCACGATTCAAATCAATTAATGTATCGTACACATCTTGGTCGTGCATACTTTTACCCGAATCTTCTTCCATGTGAATTCTGGTAATTCCAATCTTTTTAGCAGGTTTATCTTTTAATTTTATTTCCAAAAATCCATCAGTACAAATTGGTGTTTTGTCTTGCGTAATTTGATAACCTTTTGGCAAATCGGCATAAAAATAATTTTTACGTGCATAATGTTGCCATTCGGCAATATGACAATTACAGGCCAATCCCATTTTTACTGCAAATTTTACTACTTCAATATTATGCTTAGGTAATGTTCCCGGATGTCCTAAACTTATAGGACTAACTTGTGTGTTTGGATTAGATCCATATTCATATTCATCGGCACAATATGCTTTACTTTTGGTTAGCATTTGTGTGTGAACTTCAAGTCCTATAACGGTTTCGTATTTATCGTAAATTGATTCACTCATTTTTTAGGAGCGCAAAATAAGGTTTTTTGGTTAATTGAAATATTAGAAAATGATTTTTTTATATAATTTTTAGTATATGATTGGTTTATGGTTTAATTATCCATTCAAATTCTCTGCTCTTTAAATCTAAAAATATAGAAATATGGTTACGAAATATTTAGAACAATATTTGTAAATTTTTGCAAAAGCTGCTTTTTGATACTATTCCTAACGCACCATTAATGTAAAACTTTTATTTATACAATAAGTTCATTAGTTTTGAAGTTCTTTAAATAAAAATGAGAACAAAAACAATACTTTTTTTCTGCTTTATTGCTTCTAATATTATTCTTTTAGCTCAAACAAAAACTGAACAGTTTAGTGCAAGTGTTGGAATTGGAGTTACCGATTATTATAATTTAGGAATTACGCCTCAGTATAACTTAAGAATTCAAAGAAAAACTAATAAAAATGGTGATGCTATTTTTTTAAGTCTGGCTTATGAACCTCCTTATAAATTAAACTATTCAACTGAAGCAGTAGCTATAGAAAATGGAACAAAACCAAGCTTAATTATTGTGCCTTATACCATTGAATATACTTTTTACAATGGAACTATTAATTATCTCTATAATCTTACCGATTATGACGATGAGGAGAATGATAAAGATAAAAATTATTACTATTATATATTTGGTGGAATTGGTGCTGGATATATCAAAAACAATTATCAAATAAATACTTTTGACAACATAAATTACAGAATTTTTTATACTGAATTAGTTAAAAACCATAACTTTATTGGTATCAATGCAGACTTTGGTTTTGGTGCAAACTATAATTGGAACAATTTAAAGTTTTTTGGGGAAGGGAAAATATCGTTAATTCAAACATTTTTAACTGAAAAATTAGAGCCAAACAACAAACCAATCATTAGTGCTAACCTAATGATTGGAGTTGGATATTTATTGATAAAATAATTGTAAAATTAGGACTCTAATTTCAATGACTTTTACTAAAGCATTTTTATATTCAACTACTTCGTAGTTGGCATTGTTACTCAATACTTAAACCCCGAATTTCATTCGGGGCTATTCAAATTAAACCCCTTTGGGGTTTTTGATATACATAAACAATCCTGAAAGGATTGAATATTAATAGCCCCGAATGAAATTCGGGGGAGATTGTTGCACAGTATTTACGACCCTGAAAGGGTCGAATTTCCTTAAGTAAACGATTTGTTTACTAATTTATCAAAATTAGTTTTTTACTTACCGAATAATTTGCAGTTTTTAAGTTCAAAATATAAATTCCTTTTGGCTGATTCGATAAATCAATATCAATTGTTTTGGTATCGTTTAAAACAGCTAATTTATAAACTTCTTTTCCTGTAATATCGTTTATGAATAATTGTGAATTAGCTGGAATAAATCCAGTTGAATTCAAATGAAACAAATTGGATGAAGGATTTGGAAAAACGGTTAAATCGAAACTATATTTTGAGTTTTCATTTACTCCACTAGCCACATGATTTAAGTATACAAATGCAGCACCTCCCGTATTATAATAACTTCCCGAAGCAGTCGTTTCAAGCTTAATTGCTTTAACAGCATAGGTGTAATTTCCAGATACATAGTTTATATTATCGGTGTAAAAAGTATCAGTAATAATATTTGTATTTACTCTCGAATATATATTGTTAATGGTATCAACTTTATAAACACAATAACCATCAATATTCCCTGCAACCGATTTCCAATTTAAGTTAACTTTAGAGTTACTACTTGAAGCATTTACCAAAGAAACAGCATTTAAATTTCTCATTTTTAAAGTAGGATCACCCATTAATGCTATATGTACTGAATTGCCTGAACGATTGAATCCACCATCGAAATAAAAACCTACATTGTTTTGTGTAATTAGTGCACCATATCCTATATTTACTCCTAAACCCATGTGATGCACATACCATTTTGGTAAACCACCCCAAAAACAACTTAAAGATGATTGCGCCAAAGGTGCACGCAAATAATTATTTTGATTGTCCCAATCGCCAAAAAAACTACCTGCTAAAATGGTAAAAATATTATTGAATGAATCGTTTACAAAATTATTGGTATTCCCAATTCCACTGCACGATTGAAATCCACCGGCACCACAACCATAACTCCACAAATATGAACCATTTTTTTGAGCAGTCATGTAATCACGATTGGTAAAATTACTATCAGCTTTTACCAATGCTGAAAAATTATTATAACCTGTAGACGATAAATTTAAAGTGCTGAAATTATCATCAATCAAGCTGCGTTCTACAGTTGGTAAATTTCCTGTTCTCCAATTATGATCACGGTTCAAATAATTAATAATAAGTGTAGTATCTGATTTACCAAAAGCTGGCATGTTAAATAAATCAACCCTACCTAACTCAACCGATAAAATATTAGGCAACTTAGTTTGGTCAAACTTTCCATCGCTTGGCACATTGTACATTCTTGGTTGAGAACCAGTGCTACAATCGGTTGTAATATCAGTCCAATCATCGTACATATCGGCATAAAAAACATCAGTAGGCCATGCACCTGTGTGGTTTCCACTTCCTTCTACGTGACCATCTGGTGGAGGTGCTTGTCCGTTAGTTGAAAAATATCCTGAATAAGGAACAGGAATATGCCCTAAAATAAAAAGTGTTTTTACCTTTTTATTCATTACGTTGTAAGTAGTTTGAATTAACTTTTTTACATCTGGTGGAGTTTGATTTCTACCAGCATAAATAACTCTCAATTTGTATCCTTCGGCAGTAAGGTCTTTTACCAATTGATTTATTTGAATAGCAACTGGAATTCTATAATTGCTATCTATTAATAAAATCAAACCATCATACTTTAACTTTTCTACAAATTTATTACCAACATAAATATAACCCAAAGCCTCGTTTGTAGTTCCATTTGCCTTAATAATATTGTACTCAAAAGCCTCCCCTATTTTTACTGTACTATCAGTAAATCCGTTTGAATTTCCTGCAACAATTGCAAATGGATTTGCACCCCAATTTTCATCTAAAATACTCAAACGCTTGAATATTTTATATTGTCCTGCATAATTTACTTGAGGCCATGAAAGCCTAATTCCTCCATTGCCCAGTGAACTTGCACTAACTAAAACAGATTGATTTTTTCCTGTTTGAGCAATAGCAGAACCTACAATTAGATAGGTAAAAAAATGAGCTAAAAGTTTTTTCATAATTGAATATTTTTTTGACGAATATATAATTGTAAGTCAACAATAATAATACTCTTTCATTTTTTTACAATTTATTAAGAATAATTGTATCAATTACCCAAATACATTTTTACTAAAAGGCTTTAAATATTTAGCTTAATAATTAAATAACACATGGTTTTCGGATTAATTTAAAGCTACAACTTGTTTTTTATTAGAAATATTACAAAATTTATAAAAAAAAACTTGCATATGAATTTATAAAGCCTAAATTGCGCTCTTATTTAATATATTAATACAATGCAAGAAGGAACAGTAAAGTTTTTTAATGAAACAAAAGGATTTGGTTTTATCAGTCCATCAGAAGGTGGCGAAGACATTTTCGTACATTCATCAGGTCTAATCGACAGAATTAGAGAAAATGATAAAGTACAATTTGAAACAGAAAGTGGAAAAAAAGGTATTAACGCAGTTAGAGTTCAAACTATTAGATAGTTTTTAACTTCGAATCAAAAAGAAAGACAGGTAATTTATTATCTGTCTTTTTTTTGTTTAAAATTTTTGAGAATAACGTTATATAAAAAAAGGGCAAGTAATTTAAAATTATCTGCCTTTTTTTATTTGCAGATTACTTTTTTCTCATGTAAACAGTATAAATATCTTTTCTAGTACCACAACAATCCCAAGTATATTCAAGAATTTTAGAATTAGGATCATTTGTGTCGATTAATTTCTTGGTTGTATAATTAACATCATGAATATGTTCATAACTTAAATTAGTAAAATATTCCAATTTATTTGTCTCATACAACTCGTTATCTTTTTTTAATAAAAAACAGTAATCTATAGTTCCATCTACATATTTTTTTTCAGCAATATTATTAGGAAAATATTTATATGTATAAGTATAACTTTTATCCAAATTATCATTTCCATGTTTACCATAAATTGTGTCATAAATATAAACTTTTGTATTACTTAATAAATCATTTTGGTCAAAATTATTAGTAAAAATTACCCAACGACCTTTTGGACTTATAAAAGTCATAGTACTGTCAGAAAATCCATTTAAATTCAATCGGAGTGTTTTAAAATTAGTGACAACGTCACTAATAATAGTAACTGAATTATCATTATAAAAGTAATTATTATACCAAACAAATTGTTTTGTATATGGTGGGAAAATGGAAGCAGTGTCGGATACAAACTTAATCAACTTTATTCTTCCAATGCTATCATAAAAATAATCTTTACTTGAACCATCACTTGCAGTAATTTTTTCAACTATAAAAGTTGGGTTTAAAGAATTTTGATTGTCATAGTTTTTCTCTTTTGTACAAGAAAAAAATAAAACTGTTAATAATAAGATGGTGTAATTTCTCATAAGTTTTGGTTAAATTAACAACTTCGCTTTTTCAATAGCAGCTTGCAATCCGTTTACATCATTTCCGCCAGCTGTAGCGTAAAACGATTGGCCTCCGCCTCCACCTTTAATTTCTTTGGCCAATTCTTTTATAATGTTTCCTGCGTGCAAACCTTTTTCTTTTACTAAGTTATCGCTAATGATAACGCTTAACATTGGTTTTTCGTTTAACACACAACCCAACACACAAAATAAATTTTCCACTTCGGTTTTTAACTGGAACGAAAGATTTTTCAATTGCTCAGCATTGGAAATATTTATAAGTTGAACCAATACATTTACGCCATTCGAATTTCGAATTTCGGATTTAATATTTGTTTTAATTGCTATGGTTTTTTCATTTTCAAAAACTTCTAATTTCTTCAATAAATCAGCTTTTTCATTGATTAATTGGTTCACTGATTTTAAAATGTCTTTTGAACTAAACGTTTTTTCTAAACTTTCAACCGACAACTGCCAACTATCAACTAAAGTTTGAGCAGCATCAGAAGTAATGGCTTCAATTCTGCGAACTCCTGCAGCTACAGCAGCTTCACTAACAATTTTAAATAATCCAATTTGTCCAGTTGCTTTAACATGTGTTCCTCCACAAAGTTCACGGCTGTATTGATCGTCAAAAGTTATTACACGAACAGAATCACCATATTTTTCACCAAAAAGCATCATAGCTCCTAACGTTTTTGCTTCTTCAATTGGAACACTTCTGCGTTCATCTAAACTAATATTTTCACGTATTTTTTGATTCACAATTTGCTCCACTTTGGCTATTTCTTCTTTGGTCATAGCCGAGAAATGTGAGAAGTCGAAACGCAAATTTTCGTTGTTAACTAAACTACCTTTTTGAGCCACATGTGTTCCCAAAACCTGACGCAAAGCAGCATGCAATAAATGTGTAGCTGAGTGATTATTTTCTGTTAATTTTCTCTTGTTTTTATCAACTGTCGCAGTAAAGCTAGCTTCAATATTTTCGGGTAATGAATCAGTAAAATGAATGATTAAATTGTTTTCTTTTTTGGTGTCAATAATTTCTACTTTTTCGTTGATATTTCCAATAAAACCAGTGTCGCCAATTTGTCCACCACCTTCTGGATAAAAAGGAGTTTGGTTAAAAACCAATTGGTAGCTTTCTTTACCTTTGGCTTTAACTTTACGGTATTTTGAAATTTGAATTTCTGCTTCTGTTTGGTCGTAACCAAGGAAAGTAGTTTGCATTTGTTGTGAAGACGTTGCATGCAACGTCTCTACCCAATCATCCGTTGTTAATTCTGTAGCTTTACGTGAACGTATTTTTTGTTCATCTAAAGCTTTTTGGAAACCTATCTCATCAACTGTAAAACCATTTTCTCTAGCAATTAATTGAGTTAAATCTAAAGGAAAACCAAAAGTATCAGAAAGTTCAAAAGCAAAATCACCTTTCAAAATACTTTTTAAAACGACTGGTTCATCTGATGTATGAATAGTCATTCCTGAATGTTTGCTAACATTTTTTAAGAAATAGTTTTCTAATCGTAATAATCCATTTTCCAAAGTTCTTAAAAAACTCAACTCTTCTTCTCTTATCACTTTACTCACAAAATCTTTTTGAGCATGCAATTCAGGGAAAACAGTTTTAAAACTTTCGGCAATAATCAATGCCAATTGACACATGAAAGGTTCTTTGATTCCTAAAAACTGGTATTGGTAACGAACTGCTCTGCGTAGAATTCTACGTATAACATAACCAGCACCGTTATTACTTGGCAATTGTCCATCGGCAATGGCAAAGCTAATGGCACGAATATGATCGGCCATTACGCGCATGGCAATGTCTTGTTTGCTATCGCTAAATTGGTATTTTACTTTCGAAAAATTTTCAATAAACTGAATGGTTGGAACAAAAACATCGGTATCGTAATTACTGGTTTTTCCTTCAATGGCACGCACCAAACGTTCAAAACCCATTCCTGTGTCCACATGTTGCGCAGGTAAATTTTCTAAACTTCCATCTGCTTTGCGGTTAAATTCCATGAACACATTGTTCCAAATTTCTATCACTTGCGGATGGTCGTTATTTACCAAAGTTTTTCCATCCACTTCGATACGCTCAGTGTCCGGTCTAAGGTCAATATGAATTTCAGAACATGGTCCACACGGGCCTGTATCGCCCATTTCCCAAAAATTATCTTTTTTATTTCCGTTTAAAATTCGGTCTTCGGCTATGTATAATTTCCAATTATCAAAAGCTTCTTGATCAAAAGCCAAACCTTCTTTGGCATCGCCTTCAAAAACAGTTACGTAAAGTCTATCTTTTGGTAATTTATACACATCAACCAATAATTCCCAAGCCCATTCAATGGCTTCTTTTTTAAAGTAATCGCCAAAACTCCAATTGCCCAACATTTCAAACATGGTATGGTGATAGGTATCTACACCCACTTCTTCTAAATCGTTGTGCTTTCCGCTTACTCGCAAACATTTTTGAGTATCAACTACACGTTTGTATTTAGGTGTTTCATTACCCAAAAACCAATCTTTAAACTGGTTCATGCCTGCGTTGGTAAACATTAAGGTTGGGTCGTTTTTTACTACAATTGGTGCCGATTGAACAATTGTGTGTCCTTTGCTTTCAAAAAAATCTAAAAATTGTTTGCGTATTTCTGCTGATGTCATGTAAGTTATAAAAATCTTGTGATGTAAATGCTAAAAAATTGGTTTAAATTAATATTTTCGCCTCGTGCTAAATTTAAAATATTAGGTATTGAAACAAAGTTTCAAAATAATATTTTTTATTCATAATAAAAAAGCGTGGCAAAGATAAAATACTTTTATAATCCAAATAAGTTAGACTTTGAAAAAGTTCGCACCAGTTTTACCACGGTAATTTGGCGCGTTTTTGGGTTTTTATCAGCTTCGTTAGTTTCAGGTGCTATCATGGTTTTAACACTTTATAGTTTCATTGATTCACCTAAAGAAAAAATATTACTTAGAGATAATAAACAATACAAAGAACAATTACGTAGGCTCCAAATGCGTGTAGGTGAACTAAGTATGGTTCTTGGAGAATTACAAGATAGAGATGCTCAAATTTACAGAACTATTTTTGAAGCAGATCCAGTAAGCTTTAAGCCAAAGTTTAATCCAAACGATAAAAAGTACAAATTAGCCGAAGGTTTTGATGATGCAGAAGTAATAAATGATTTAAATAAAAAAGTTGAAAATATTACCAATTTAGTTGCCATTCAAAGCAAATCGTTTGACGAATTGAAAAAGCTAGCAGACAATAAAAGCGATTTCTTGGCTTCCATTCCTGCCATTCAGCCCATTGCTAACAAGGATTTAAAGCGCATAGCTTCTGGTTTTGGTTATAGAATTCATCCAATATATAAAACCACTAAATTACATACTGGAATTGATTTTTCAGCACCAACTAGAACTCCAGTTTATGCCACAGGAAATGGTTCAATTAGCTTTGCAAAATATGAAGGCAGAGGTTATGGAAATCATATAATTATTGATCATGGTTTTGGATATAGGAGTTTATATGGACATTTAAGTAGCTTAGAAGTTTTTGAACGTCAAAAAGTTAAACGTGGTGAATTAATTGGTTATGTTGGAAATTCTGGAACATCAACTGCTCCACATTTACATTACGAAGTAGAAAAAGGCAATAAAAAAGTAAATCCAATTAATTATTTTTTCAACGATATAAGCGAATCAGATTACGAAGCCATTCGAGATTTATCGGCTCGTCCTACACAATCGTTTGATTAATTATTTAACATTGACTATTTATTTAAACATCTTGTTTGCAATTTTCTTTAAAATTTTTGGATAATTATTAGTTTTTTCAGTTTTTTTCGTTTCTTTTGTTTTACAGAAAAATTAATTAAACGGTATGAAAAACTCATTTTTTGCAATCATTTTTGTTTTAATTGGCAAATTAATATTGGCATCTAATTGCGATGTGCAATTTGGATTTTTTGCTAAAAATAATTCATGGAAAGCAGTAAATTCAACTGTTTCAAACGGTGTTATTTATATAGAAATAAATACTGAAACCGATAGTTTTAGTTTACAATTATTGAAAAATATTAACTGTTCAATTACTCAAAAAATTAGTGATGTTTATTTTGAAGAAGAAAAAATAAATCTTCCAAAAGAAGGAGGAATTGTAAAATCTGCTTCTGTTGGTGGTTTATATAAAATATTAATTATTACTCCTGGCTCTAGTGAGTGGTTCAAATTATTTGTAAGAGTCTCAAATCCTACTTCTATAAAAAATTCTTTTTCAAATACCAATTTATTAATTTACCCAAATCCTGCAAAAGAAAATTTTTTTGTAGAAAATACCAATCAAGTAAGTCAAGTAAAAGTAATTGATATTATGGGTGCTGATGTTTTAACAATTGAAAATACTTTCAGAAAAGATGTAATGGACATTGATATATCAAAGCTTCCCGCTGGTCAGTATTTTGTAACTTTTATAAACGACAAACAAAAAATGACTAAGAAATTAGTGAAATTATAAGCCAGAAGAAAACATAAAAAAAGCGTTTAGTTTCAAACTAAACGCTATTTTTATAGGAAAAAAATTTTGGAAACTAACTTGCTTCTTCTATTTTTACTTTTATTTTCTTTAGCTTTTCGTTTTTCAATTTCAGTAACAAAACCTTCATTTTATTTCTGTTAACCGAAACATACGATGAATGATCCAAAATGGTAATCAAACCTAAATCTTCGCCTGTTAGCTCCCCTTTTTTCATTAACAAACCAGCTATATCGCCTTTACTAATTTTATCTTTTTTACCAGCACTTATATACAAACAAACAAATGTTGGAGGAGCTGGTAATGTTAATTTTTCGGGTAAAGTAATTTCCTTAAAATCTTTTTTGTGCATGTAAATAGGCAAAGTTTCATCTTCAGCTAACACCAAATATGCTTCACCATCTGCGTGCATTCTAGCAGTTCTTCCATTTCTATGTACAAACTCTTCGTAATGAACTGGCATTTGATAATGAACTACGTGTTTTATTTCTGGAATATCTAATCCACGGGCAGCCAAATCGGTTGCTATTAATACATTGCAAGCCCCACCTCTAAATTTTATCAAGTTTTTTTCACGATCTATTTGTTCTAAATCGCCATGAAAAACACCGTGTGCAAAACTATATTTATCCAAAACTCCACTTATTCTATTTACTGCATCTTTATGGTTACAAAAAACGAGGCAAACTTCTTGGTTAAAGCCTGCAATTAAGCGCATTAAGGTTTCCACTTTTTCAGTGCTTTTAGTCTTTACTAAGTTTAGTTTTAGTTTTGATTCTACTTCTTGATGCTGATAATCTAAAGTTTCTACGCTTAAAAAAGGTAAAAAATTCGGCAATTCTTCTAACCTGGTGGCCGATGTTAAAATATGTTTTTGACTTTTATTTAAAGCAAAAAATATTACTTTCAATTGCTCATGAAAACCCATTTGAAGCGACTTGTCAAATTCATCTAAAACCACGGTTTCAATACTAGTTGGGTCAAATGACTTACGTTCAATATGATCGGCTAATCGTCCTGGAGTTCCAATAATTACAGCTGGAGCTTCACTTAAACTATTTTGCTCTATTTTAAAAGAATGTCCACCATAACAGCAACTAACTTTAAAAGTAGTTTTCATGGCCTTAAAAACTTGTTCTATTTGTAAAGATAATTCGCGCGATGGTGCAACTATTAAGGCTTGAACACCTTTTTTTTCGGTAGATAAACTAGTAAGAATTGGTATTAGAAATGAAAGCGTTTTACCCGAACCTGTAGGAGCAATTACCATAATATTTTTACTGGTTTCCGCTTTTTCTATTACCTCTGTTTGCATTTCATTAAACATTTCAATGGATAGATTTGACAATGTTTTGGCATGAATTACATTTAAATTTTTTTGCATAGGCGCAAAGGTAAGGTAATTATTAGTTGATTGGTTGAATTGTTGATTCGGTTGTTGAGCGGAGCAGAAACGTTAATTGGTTAATTGTTGAATAGTTTATCTTTTGAATTGCCTTTTGTAAATTGCATATTGCCAATTCTCATTAGTATTTGCCAAAAAGAAAAATGTAATTTGCCAGAAATTTCAATACAATTAACCATTTTGAATTCAACAAATAAAAAGTATTTAGTTAGCATAGTTGGCCCAACTGCAATTGGTAAAACAGCTTTAGCCATTGAGTTAGCCAAACATTATAAAACAGTAATTCTATCGGCTGATTCAAGACAATTTTACAAAGAAATTAGTATAGGAACAGCCAAGCCAAGTTTGGACGAATTGAACGAAGTTCAGCATTATTTTATCAATAATAAAAGTGTGAGTGAAACCTACTCGGCAGGCGATTTTGAAAGAGATGCAATGAAACTTTTAGCAGAGTTATTTTCGAAAAACGACATTGTAATTTTAGTGGGCGGAAGTGGTTTGTATATTAAAGCTTTATGGGAAGGTTTAGATGAAATGCCTCCATTAAATGAGGAGTTTAGAAAAGAAATTATTTTAGATTTTGAAACAAAAGGAATTCACTTTTTACAAGAAAAACTAAAAGCTTTGAATGCTGAAAAGTTCGAAAAAATTGATAAACAAAATCCGCAACGGTTAATGCGAGCCATTGAAATAGAACTACAAAACATAACATTTAAAACAGACCAAACTAAAGCGCCTCGTTTTTTTGAAACAATAAAAATTTGTTTAAATACCAACCGTGAAATTTTATATGATAGAATTAACAAAAGAGTTGATTCAATGATAGAAAATGGATTGCTAAAAGAATGCGAACAAATGATAAGTTTCAGAAACAATTATGCGTTAAATACAGTTGGATATTCTGAAATTTTTGATTTTTTTGATGGAATAATTTCTTTGGAAAAAGCCATTGAATTAATAAAGCAACATTCTAGAAATTATGCCAAGCGACAAGTAACTTGGTTTAAACGTGAAGTTGATTTAAATTGGTTTGAGCCAAATGAAAAGCCTAAAATTACTGAATTTATAAATAATAAAATTGGCAGAAAATAATTGTAAAAAAATCTTAGTTTTGCGCATCAAAAAATAACTCACTTTATTATAAACTATGATTGATTTTTTTACATCTCCAGAGGCATGGTTAAGCCTATTTACACTAACCATTTTAGAAATTGTACTAGGCGTTGATAATATTATTTTTATTTCGATAATTACTAGTAAACTACCAAAAGCTCAACAACTTAAAGGCCGAAGATTAGGTTTATTTTTAGCACTTTTTATTCGTATAATTTTATTGTTTTTTATTAACAAAATTGTTCACGATTTAGTTGATGATTTTGTTTTTATTTTTGGAATAGGATTTAGCTGGAGAGACATCATTTTACTTACAGGTGGTGTGTTTTTGTTATACAAAAGTGGAATTGAAATTTATGAAAAACTAGAAAAAGGACATGATGAAATTTCAGCAAAAACCTATAAATCGTTTTGGAATGTAGTAATGCAAGTAGTTATAATTGATATTGTTTTTTCGTTCGATAGTATTTTAACTGCAGTTGCCATTTCTGATCATATTGAAATTATGGTTATAGCTGTAATTATTTCAATGATTGTGATGATGATTTTTGCTCAAAAAGTGGGTGATTTTATCAATGATAATCCTTCGATGAAAATATTGGCATTGGCATTTTTATTAATGATTGGTGGCCTTTTAACTGTAGAAGCTTTCGACATTCATGTGGAAAAATCGTATATATATTTCTCATTAGCTTTTAGTATGATGGTAGAAATGCTAAACCTTCGCTACAGAAAAAATATTTCAAACGGTAAAATAAAACATTAATATTTAACAACAAAAATGGAAATTTTAAGCGGCATATTAGTTGCAAAACAAATAAAACAAGAAATAAAAACTGAAGTTGAAAACTTAATCAGTCAAGGTTTTAAAAGACCACATTTAGCAGCAATTTTAGTGGGTGCCGATGGTGCCAGCTTGACATATGTAGCTGCAAAAGAAAAAGATTGCAAAGAAGTTGGTTTTGATTCAACAGTTCTTCGTTTTGATGCTTCAATAACAGAAGAGGAGTTATTAGTAGAGGTTGAAAAAATCAATAACAATGATGGAATTGATGGTTTAATTGTTCAGCTTCCTTTGCCAAAACATATTAACGAAAAAAAAGTAACTGAAACCATTAATTGGAAAAAAGATGTGGATGGATTTCATCCGTACAATGTTGGTTTGATGTTTAAAGGCTTGCCATGTTATTTACCAGCTACTCCATTTGGAATTATTAAATTACTAGAATATTATAAAATTGAAACTTCAGGCAAAAACTGTGTCGTTATTGGCCGTAGCGATATTGTAGGAAAGCCAATGGGTGCATTGATGCTGGGTAAAAACTGCACTGTTACTGTTTGCCATAGCAAAACTGTAGATATCAATTCTTTTACCCAAAAAGCCGATATTATCATAGCAGCAGTTGGAATTCCTAATTATGTAAAAGCTGAAATGATAAAAGAAGGTGCAGTTGTTATTGATGTTGGAATTACCCGCGTGGATGATAATTCTGAAAAAGGGTACAGACTAGTTGGTGATGTAGATTTTGACAGTGTTGCAACTAAAGCAAGTTATATAACTCCTGTTCCTGGTGGTGTTGGTCCTATGACCCGTGTTGGCTTACTACTAAACACTTTGATGGCAATAAAAGCCAAATAAAATCACTAATATTGTTTGTTAAAAAAAACAATGTTTGTCAATTTTATGAAACCATATTTCTTTCTATTTTACTTATTTCCTTTATTCCTTTTTGGCCAGAACGTTCCCAAAATTGGCAGCGATACTTTATTAGATGTTGGCGCTTGGAATGCGGAATGGTTTGGCGATACAGGTTATGGTCCAACTGATGAAACTTTACAGTTTAACAATGTAAAAGCAGTAATTGAAAAAACCGATTTTGATGTTTTGGCTTTGGAGGAAATGAGCAATGCTGCCTCATTTATTGCTTTAACCAATAGTTTGCCAAATTATTCAAGCGTAAATAGCACTTTTTCTCAAACACAAAAAATGTGTCTTTTTTATAAAAAAAGCATGTTTAATTTTATAAATGCTGAACATATTTTAGCAAGTAGCAATTACGACTTTGCAAGCCGACAGCCTTTAATGGTAACCCTTGCCACTAAAGGCGACAGTTTGAATATTGATACCATGTATTTTATAGTGGTGCATTTAAAAGCCAATAGCGATGCTACAGCAACTGCAAAATTAGAATCGTATAACAGAAGAAAACGAGCCGCCAATGCTTTGAAAGTTTTTATAGAAAGTACACTCCAAAATAAAAAATATTTTATTTTAGGTGATTGGAACGATAGACTTGATTTTTCAATTCATAACGGAATTGACACCACTCCTTTTAAACAATTATTGGATGCAAAATATAATTTTACAACTAAACCATTAGCCGATGCAGGAAAGCGTAGTTATGCTTTTTCGGATGGATTTATAGATCATTTGATGATTTCTCCTCGAATGGATTCATTTTATTTAAAACAAAGCGTTGGAGTATTAGATAATCTAGGGCAATTTATTACAAATTTTAGTAATACCACATCGGACCACTACCCTATTTACAGTAGGTTTTTGATGAACAAAAAAAAGTATGTAATACCAATAGATACAGTTCCTAACGATACAATTACTAAAGACACTTCTCATGTTGCTGTTTTTGATATAAAAGAAAAGAATAAAATCAATATTTACCCAAATCCAGCAAATGAATATGTTACGATTGAATATAAAGGATTTGAAAAAGATTTTTCAATAGAATTATTAGATTTTTCGGGTAAATTAGTTGAAACAAAAACAATGAATTCGACAATTTCTGAAATTGATATCAGAAAATTTACTAAGGGTTTTTACACATTAAAAATTAACCAATTGTATTATAAATTATTGATTGAATAAATATCAAAGTCGTTTACTAAAGCATTTTATTCTAATTGATATTTGTTTCGTCCGATAGCTATCGGACTTCGCTCAACTACCGCGGAAATTGAGTTATTTTGAAATGTATTTCAATAAAGTAAACTACATTTTATCAAAAATCAAAAATCTACTCCACTTTCTGACCGTCTTCTCTTGGCCCTCTGAGGTGAATAACTAAGCCGTTTAAAAAATTACGAAGAATTTGATCGCCACAAGGTTTAAAATTAGGATGGTCATCTTTTCTGAAAATTGCACCTAACTCACTTTCAGAAATTTTAAAATCAACTAACTTTAAAATTGCAATTATGTCATCGTTTTTTAAATGTAATGCTACACGTAATTTTTTAAATATATCGTTATTACTCATAATTTATTTTATTTTTGAATTGGCCTCAAACATAATTCTTATAATTTAAAAATGGTTATTGAATATAATTTATTTCAAATGCTTTCATTTATAAACTTCCCAAAAAGCTAATAAAACATGTGCTTTCATTCAAAACAAGGCAAAGATGCCCAATCATTAGAAAAACGATTCAATGCAAAACTAAAAAACAAAGATTTAGTAGTTAATTCCGAACGGTTTAATGGCTTTACTTTTCCTAAAACGCCTGTAATTACCAATGTAAATAAACAAGAAATTCAATTTTTTAATTGGGGATTGATTCCCAGTTGGGCAAAAGATGAGCAATTTAGAGCCAATACTTTAAATGCTAGAATTGAAACCATTTCTGAATTACCTTCCTTTAAAAACAATGTAAAAAACAGGTGTTTAATATTAGTAGATGGCTTTTACGAATGGAAATGGTTAGATGTAAAAGGCAAAGAAAAACAACAATACTTAATTTCCTTGCCTAATGATGAACTCTTTGCATTTGCAGGAATTTATAGTGAATGGACTAACAAAAACACTGGTGAATTATTACAAACTTATTCCATAGTTACTACAGAAGCCAATTCATTTATGGCCAAAATTCATAATACAAAAAAGCGAATGCCAGTAATTTTAACTCCTGAAAACGAATATGATTGGTTAAATGAAACAAAAAATCTCAAAGAATTTAAGAGCTGCAATATTGACTTGAAAGCTATTGCTATTTAACAAAATTCGAAAAAAGATTTCGATTTATAAAAATGAATTTCGAAAATACCATGCCAACGAAAATCTTTGTTCAAAGCTTTCGCAAGTGAATATCATGCTAGGCATGAGTCACTTGTGAATATAAATACACAAAGTTTGTAACTTTGTTAGATTCCAATTGATTGTTGTTCAATATAAACTAAGTAAAACATGCTAACTACTTTAAGTATAGTCACTACTGGACAATTATTTTAGGAACAATTCTTTATTTTATTACTAATTATTTTAAATATAATGATGTCAAATTTATAAAGTAATCAAGCAAGGATATGGCAAAAATTAAGGTTGAATCATTTGAAATTACTGTCATTTCAGTCAATGAAAACGATTACTTTTCATTAACTGATATGGCAAATGCAAAAGTGAGCGAAAGCAGAGCTGCAGACATTATAAAAAATTGGCTGCGAACACGTTATGCCTTAGATTTTTTAAGTGTTTGGGAACAAATTAACAATCCTAATTTTAAAGTGGTGGAATCTGACCACTTTAAAATGCAAGCAGGTTTGCCAAATTTTGTATTGAGTACTACCGAATGGATAGAAAAAACAAACGCTATTGGTTTCATAGTAAAAAAAGGCAAATATGGCGGAACATATGCACATAAAGATATTGCATTTGAATTTGGGTCAGCTATAAGTGTAGCTTTCAAACTTTATCTCATCAAAGAATTCCAACGATTAAAAGAAGAAGAGCAAAAACAATTTGGCTGGAGTGCCAAAAGAGAATTAGCCAAAATAAATTACCATATTCATACGGAAGCTATAATACCAAATACCCTTATAATTTAGTCCAATATACTCGTTCTTTTTCATCAATACTTCTTCAAAAAATAGTTCCAAAACTAATGCTATGAAAAGATTTTTGTTCATTGTCTTGAAAAAAAATTACTTCGCATCTTTGGACTGAATTATAAGAGCATATGGTATAAAACAAAATTTGATTCCAAATGAATTAACGCCTAATCAAATTTCGAAGGTTTATGCAAATGAAGCAGATGTTTTAAATATGGCTTTATTTGGCAAAACAGCCAAAGAATGGAGGGATTTAAACCCAGATAAAAAAGGAAATATGAGGGATAATGCACAAATAAATGAGTTAATTTGTCTTTCAAACCTTGAAAACATCAATGCTCTTTTGATAAATGAAAACATAATACAACAAAATAGGTTGATAAAATTGAATCAAATAGCGATACAACAAATGCTTATTTTAGAAAATGTAAATAATAGAAATTTGTTAAAATAATACACTTTTGCATACTTATTATCCCTAATAATTAAGTATTGTTGTAGCATAATAAACTAAAAAAATGAAAACAATTTACACCTTAAGCATCTTGCTTTTATTCAGTGCTTGCTCATTTCATACTGGCAATGTTTCAAGTGGTGCTCATATTGATTGCCCAATGATTTATATAGCTACTGGAGCTGCAAGTACTACTCGATTTTTAGAAATTGGTGGCTTTAATAAAGACGCATTAATAGTACAAGCAAAAAACGATTTATACCGAAAATTTCCTTACAAAAAAGGCATCAAGCTTTCTAACTTTTCAGTTGATTATAAAAACACTTATTTTCTGCTTTTTCACACTACATATGTAACTGTATCGGCCGATGTATATGATTGCAATAGCTTTCCTGAAAATGATTCTATCATGAATAAAATACCTTCAATTAATGGTTTTAGTATTGGTGACACTGTTTTGCATGTTGTTTACGGTGTAGAAGGAGAAGTCATAATTAATAAAGGTTGTATTGTAAATCATGCTGAAAATTTCAAAGTTTTCATCAAAGATATTGGTGGTAAAAAAGCCTTATTAAGAAGCTGTAGCAATATTTATAAAGCTACTCCAGAACCAAGTAACATTAATAATTTTGGTTTCAATGTAGGAGAAATAGTTGATGTAAATATTCTGAACATTGAACGAGGAATTAAGTCAAAAAAGAAATGCACGATCAAAGGTATTAATCATGAAAAAGCAATTGTAGAATTTGTAAATATAAAGAATGTTGTAACCACTCAGGTTATTGAAAAACAATTATTAAGAAAGTAAGTTATTTGAAGTGTATCCTTCGTCCGATAGCTATCGGACTCCGCTCAGGATGACAGTTAAGTATGAAGTATAAAATTATTATAATGGAGGTCATGTCGAGCGGAGTCGAGACATTTATAAAGGTTCTCGGCTCCGCTCGAATTGACATATATTACAACAAATCACACATCAAAAATCAAAAATCTTTTATGAACTACAAACCCGTTGAAATTTGGCTCAAAACAGGCATCGTCATGATTATGTTAATGGTAATGATTGGCGGAATTACTCGTTTAACAGGTTCTGGCTTATCTATTACCGAATGGAAAGTAATTGGTGGAACTATTCCCCCACTTTCGGAAACCGAATGGCAAATAGCCTTTGAAAAATACAAACAAACTCCTGAGTTTATTATAAAAAACAATACCATGAAAATGGATTCTTTCAAATCTATTTTCTTTTGGGAATACCTTCATCGTTTATGGGGAAGATTGATGGGATTTGTTTTCTTTATTCCATTTATAATTTTTTGGAAAAAGGGATATTTTAAACCAAAAGGATTAACCAGTAAAATGTTTACAGTCATGATTCTAGGTGGTTTACAAGGTGCTTTGGGTTGGTTTATGGTAGCAAGCGGATTGGTGGATGTTCCAGAAGTTAGCCATTTTAGACTAACTGCTCATTTGCTTATGGCATTGTTATTACTTACCTATTTATTTTGGTTATTGAATAATATAAAGTTCAATTTGAACCAAGAAGTTTCAAAAGTAAAAATCAATCAAAATTTGAATCAATCAACTGTATTATTATTGGTTATTATTTTACTTCAATTGGTTTACGGTGGATTTATGGCAGGCAAAAAAGCGGCTTACTTCTACCCTACTTATCCAACCATGAACGGACAAATAATTCCTGATAATTTATGGGCAAATGATGGGCTAACTAATTTGACTGAAAACGTTACCACCATTCATTTTATTCATCGTTTGTTGCCTTGGATTATTGTTGGTTTATTTGTTTATATTTTACTGAAAACCAAAGAAAAAAACAGTGTTTATTTCCAACTCAAAAGCAATTTTATTTTGATTGGCTCATTGCTTTCTATCCAAATAATTTTAGGAATAATAACAGTGCTTATCCTTGATGGAAAAATTTCAGTTTTCTGGGGAACTTCCCATCAAATAGTTGGCCTTACTTTGTTTTTATCAGTTTGGTGGTTTTGGCTAAAAACGAGAAGAAATTTTGAATGTTAGATTTTGGATTTTGAATTAACGGGAGCAAATTTTGCTTTTCGGAAAATTAAATATCTATATTTATTATTTAAATTACAGAATACTTTTAGGAATAATTTTCTTGGTAAAAGTCA
>JBMOGB010000007.1:0-39047 GCA_049318585.1 Bacteroidia bacterium
TTTAAATTCGCTTTTGTAAATGAATACACAAAAAGAAAAACACTTATACAATCTGACAGGTTTGAGGTTTATTGCTGCACTTTTTGTAATGCTTCAACATTTAAATGATCAATGTGTTTCAATCCATTTGATATTACCATTTAACAAAACTTTTTTATTTCATTCTGGACAAGAAGGTGTTTATGTTTTTTTCGTTTTATCGGGTTATTTAATATATAAAAGATATAGTTTCCCTAATAATTCGTTTAAAATATCTGAATACAAACCTTATTTAATAAACCGATTTGCTCGTATTTATCCTTTATTTTTGTTAGTTTTTATACTAGGAATTATTTTGGTCTTTGCTGTTGATGTAAAGTCATTTAAAAATTTACTGCCATTTATTCCTCTTTATTTAATTGGCTTTTCAAATGTAGTTCCTTTATTTGATTTATCGTTTATTGGCCCACTTTTATCATTATGGACAATCGGTACTGAATTGCAATTTTATTTTTTATTTCCCTTTCTAGTAAAAACCATAAAATCAAAAGGCATATTTATTATTTGGGTTGGTCTTTTTGTTTTTTATTTTTTATCATTTATAAATGGAACCACAAACTTTTTTCATTTTCTTCGATTTGACTATTTCTTTGCAGGTGTTCTAGCTGCATATTATTCTAACAAATCTGTTTTAATAGTTGCACAAAAACTACTAAAAGTGATTTTTTTAAGGATAAATTACTTTTTTAAATTAGTTTTGTTTTGGTTTACGTTTTGTGTTTTTATTATCATTCCATTTTATATCTCTATTCTTGTCTTTCGAGAAACCCTTCTTTTGTTTTCTATTCCCATTTTTATAATCATATTGGGTTTCGATATTCGTTTTCCCTTTTTAAATTCAAAAATAACGATTATGTTGGGCAGTATTTCTTATGGTTTGTATGTTTATCATCCAATAATTTCTTATCCATTAAGAAAATTTTTCTTAATGGGTTGGTTTTCTGATAATATGACAAACAATCAGTTGCTTCTAATTTATTCAGTATTGTTATTTGTTTCAACAGTTATTATTTCATACATTTCATTTGTTTTTTTTGAGAATTATTGTGCTAATAAAATTGTTTTGTACTTTAAAAAGGATAAATAGACATTATGTTTTGCCAATCCAATCTATCTAATCCCAATTAAATAAATAATGTTTTCTGTCTTTTTTAGCTCTAATTGCTAAATCGCATTTAATTAAAACCAGCCTTTTATCCCACCATCCATTTTTGCAGCTGTTTTGTATATATGTGGCGAGTGGAAATTATGGGTTGGATGTAGGAATAATTTTATAGTTAGAATTACTATTTGCAAAAGAAAAATGTATACAAATAGAATCGTAGAAGCGATACTATTGTAAAAGTAAAATCATACAACCAATTAAAAGCCTCGTAGAGGCGGAACAACACCAACAAAGTGTCGCCTCTACGAGGCTTTTGGTTCTTTATATTCAGTGTTCAAGTTACAATAGTATCACCTCTAGAAGGTTTTTTTGGTTTTTAAAATGTGGTAATTTTTGCTGTATTACTAGCAATTGTGATTCCCAAAGCTATAGTTTAACTAGTTTTATTTTATTACTATTTCCTGTTACGCTTATGATATATAAGCCTTTTGGTAAATCGCTCAACTCAATTTCCGAATCGTTTTCTGAATAAATAACAGTTAATTTTTTTACAATTTGACCATTCAAATTCACAATTTCTAATTCGTTAATTATGTTAGGAATTAAGCCATTTACAACTATTTTATCGTTAGTAGGATTTGGATAAACAGTGAAACTTTTTGCGGTAATATCGGCTAATAAGTTTACTTTTTCTATGGTTGAATAACTAAAGTTTCCTTCAAAATCCACTTGTTTAATTCTGTAGTATAAAGAGGTAATTTCTTTATTTAAAATGCTTATGTCGTCATTATAAAAATAGTTATTTATTACATTGCTATTTCCTTTTCCTTGAATTGAATTTATTTTTGTAAAATTGATACCATCAAACGATCTTTCAATCACAAACTCTTTATTGTTAATTTCTTGGGTTGTTGCAAATTTTAGATTGACAAAATTATTTTCAAAAAGTTCAACAGTAAACAATTTCCATTTTACAGGTAAAGTAACAAACGTAAAGTTTCCAGCATCCGCTCCTATGTCATTCGGAGTTAAAGTACTTCTTGTTTGTCCATCAAAATCAACTAAAACCAATGATAAAAATGCACCATTCGATTCAATTGGCGTTGCACCGCTTACATGCAAATCGACTGTAGAAACCGATCCTGTAGCGTTTACAAAATTTGGATTTACTTTACCACTTCCACTATCAAAAGTAGAAGCTGTTCGCCATTGAATAATTGAATCATAATCTGTTGTTCCAATTTGGCCTAAACTAGCTCCTGTTCCACTATAAAAATAACAGTTTTTTGTTCCAGTAATTAAACTATTGGAAGCAATTCCAATAGCGAAGTTTCTTTTTATGTTTCCAGCAGAAAACGATCTATTATTTACCAAAATATTATTGGTTAAATTAAAGTTGGCCGAGCTGTTTCTTTTTACACAATACGTATTTGAAATACTGTTTCCTAACAAACCACCTACAAAAAACGAGTTATGCCAAACATCAATATTATCGGTGCTATTGTTTTCAAAACAACTTATGTTTATAGGAGCAGTCATGCTATTTCCTGCTGCATTTATTCCTAATCTTACCATATTATTAGCAAGCAATAAATCGCCTTCTGTTAAATATATTCCAACCATATTTGAAACACTGTTTTGGCTGTTATGACTAAATGAATGAATGAAATTTCGGGAAATATTACTTCTATTATTCGAAATATTATTTAAATAAATTCCTGCGGTATTACAAATCCCACCAATATTTATGTTTGATAAATTCCTGATTGTATTTGAAGTTAAAGTAAAACCAGCAGCGTTTGTAACGGTATTGTTTACTATATTTATTCCTTTTAAAGAAAAAGAACTGGTATTTGATGATGGATTGCTGGCTATTAAATTTTGAATGGTATTGTTCTGAATGGATAAAGAACTAGCATCTAAAATATCAATTCCAACCAATCGGTCTATTAAACTCGAAGAAGCAAAATTGTTTTGAAGCCCGCTTATGGTATTATTCGAAATATTGTAATTATTCGAATTTCTAGTGTTTCCTGGAATAAAGCAATTGGTAATTCCATAAATTGATTGACTTGAACTGGAGGTATTGTTTATTGCATTGATGCTGTTATTGTTTGTTAGGCTGCCTATTAAATTATTACTTACACTTCCCGATGAACCAATTAATATCCCTGAAAATAAAATCCCATCATTACCTGAAGTTCCTGATAAACTAAAAGCGCCAATTTTATTGTTGTTAATTGTAACGTTAGTAGTATCGTAAGCTTCTGTTAAAATACCAACAACTTGACCAGAAACATTGGCTTCGTTAATTATACCAATACTATTTGTACCTGTATCGTTTCCAATATTGTTATTACTAATATTAATATTTGAACTTTTACCAAAAGAAGTAAATTTTATTCCAGCAAAAATGGGCAATCCTAACGAACCTATGCTGCTTCCCACAAAAAAATTTCTAATGGTATTTCCTGTAATATTCATCGAACTTGAACTGCCAACAGTTACTTCAATTGGAATTACACTATTTCCTTCTGAAACTGGTCCTACTTCCCAAGCATTTCCTATAGCAAAAGCTTGGCTGCCACCAATTACATTATTGCTTATGGTGTGATTTCCTTCACTATTAGAGTATATATTTATTGCATTCATGGTAATATAACCATTTTGTGACTGCGTTGATAGTGATGATGTTTGGTAAATGGTATTATTTGATATTGTAAATTGATTAACTTGTCCTCTTATTAAAATTCCACTATTATAAAAACTAAAGTTACCCAAAAAATCATACATTATATTATTACTTATAGTATTGTTTTGTGAAACCGCTGGAAGGCTTGAAAAAACATTGAGACCAAAAGTAACCAGAGAACTGGGAGAATTAATTCCAAAAATTTCATTATTCAATATTCCATTATTATTACAACCTGTAAAAGAATAATTACTCTGACTTGTAAAAGATATTACGCTAGATAAAGGAAATGTACTTGTACCATTATCATTCAATGAAAGTTTGCAAAAACGAATGGTATCGTTGCTACAATCCCCATCAAATAAAATGGTATTTCTTCCATTTGGACAAGTAATATACAGCGCCCTAGTTGAGCCAATTCCTCCTGGCCTTCCATCTATAATTATTGAATTTGAATTGGTAAATTGAAATGCGGATGTATTTGTAAGAGAACTAATGGTTAAAGAAGTTACATTACTAGCTGGTCTTATAGTTAATAATCGTGTGCTAGAAGTACCAATATTGCTAATATCTATAGGGTAAGTTTCTAAACTGCTATTATAGGTTGTATTTAATTGAATGATAACAGAGCTTGCCATTCCGCTGCTTCGCAATGCGTTTAATGCTGCTGTTATGGTATTATAGTTTCCAGGAATATTTATAGTCCCACCAATTGTTCCTAATAAAGTGGATGCACTTCCTGTTAGTGCAGTGCTTAATCTACCTTCGTTTAAAGCAAAAACTCTATAATAATAGGTGGTGCCGCTAACTAAATTGGTAACGTTATAACTGGTGCTATTTGGCGCAATTAAATCAACAAAAGAAAAATTTACATTGTCAGTAGATTTAAAAATTACATAACCTGTTTCAATTAAAGCAATATCGTTCCAGTTTAAACGCATACTATTGATGGTTATCAAATTTATGCCTAAAAAAATTGGAGCATTTACAGTATTGTTTAAAAATCGGTATGTTTGATTGGTTGCTGGTTTTGTGTTTAAATTATTGGTAGAAAGTGTAGTACTTACGCTCGGTGTAGTTCCTGTTCCGGCTAATGATTGATAAACAATATTTGTTCCATTATAACCTCTTATTCCTATGCTGGCACTTGCTCCTGAAACGGTGCCAGCTTCTTGTTTGTATTCAAATTGAATTTGTCCAGTAGTTTCTGAAAGCTTTACTTGAAATGAAATAACTGCTGTATTGGTATTCCAATTCCATTCTACATTGCTCCATTCGGCAGTAAAAATTCTGTTTGGCGCTGTACCAGATGTTTGATATCTAAATGCTCCACTCGAAAGGTCTAAATCGTCCCATAAAGGAGAAATTAAGTTTGTAGGTGCTGAAGTTGAGCTAAGATTATTTGCTGCAAACGAATTGGTAATAGTTCCCGGTGTTAAAGCTAACCAACCGTTTGTACTGGCCGACAATGAACTGTGGCGTGTATTTAAAAAAAAGAAATCAAAACCAATTGGAATATTATTAAACAATCCTTCGTTTGTAGATCCGGAACTTAAAACGGCTAAAGTTGAGTTTGTAGTAGTTAAAGCAGTATATGTTCCGCTTTGTGCACTAAATATATAGTTGGATATATTTTGGCTAAATAAATTAAAAGTAACAACTAAATTGAAACCTATAAACAGTAAAAATCGAATCATAGAAAATTTGTTTATTTTCTAAAACTAATTTTTATTCAATAAGTTTTAGCAAATAATGCAATTACAAAAATTTTACAATCTGATTGTTATAACTTTAAAGCAAAAAAATGTTGCTTTGTGTGCACCCGAAGGGACTCGAACCCCCATCATCAGAACCGGAATCTAACATTTTATCCATTAAACTACGGGTGCGTTGTTTTGTTGGGGGTCAAATATACAACGGATATGCAAACAAAATAGGTTTTGGAAAAATATACCTTTTCAAAGTGTCAAACAATTTCGTTGCTTAGCATAAATTCATTTCGACAAGCTCAATGACCGATGATATTATGCGGTCGTTGAGCTTGTCGAAACGAAAAAAAACCTAAGTAAATCATACTGATTATTATATTTGACCATTCATGAAAAGCATATTTCCCATAAAATATATTGTAATGCTCATAGGTGTTATTATCACTTTATGGCCAGCTTTTTATAATCAATACGCCTTTTTTTTTACCGATTCGCAGTTATACATTAATTGCGGAAACGAATTTACTTTTACTGAAGATCGTTCTTTTGTTTACGGTTGGTTTATAGGAATCACTAGCTTGCATATTTCGCTTTGGTTTCCAGTTATTGTTCAAGCAATTATTTTTAATTGGGTATGTTTTCAGTTTTTTCAAAAACTAACTCCCAATTTTGCAACCAGAATTTATTTACCAATTATACTTTTATTGAGTGTTTTTACTTCCTTAGCTTGGGATGTAAGCTACTTAATGCCCGATGTGTTTTCGCCCATTTCCATCCTGGTTTTGTACTTACTTTTAACCCATTCAAAACCATTTGGAACACAATGGATTTTATTGGTTTTGGTTTATTTATTGATATTGCAAACACATTTTGCTTTTATGCTTTTTCATTGTTTTGCGTTGGCAATTATTTTGTTGCTGCAAGCAATAAAACTACCATTTTTAAAAGCATTTAGCCCTAAAATGGTTTGTGTTTTAACAACTGCTGTTTTTATAAATATTGGATTATTTACCCTCGAAAAAAAAGCGCTAGGTGCTAATGAATTCAGCGGTGTTTCCCATGTTTTTTTAATGGGAAAATTAGTTGAAAATGGCGTGCTACAAAAATATTTAGACCAAGAATGTGCTATTCAAAATTTCAAAATTTGTGCATTTAAAAACAATTTGGCACCACTTAATTACAGCGGAAATTTTTTGTTTAGCCCCGAAAGCGCTTTTCAAAAAACAGGCGGTTGGGCTAATCCGCATGTGGAATACAAAACCATTATCAAAAATATTTTAACCACTCCCAAGTATTTGTGGTTATATGTAAAAGCGGTTTTTAAAGAAACTTTTTTATTGTTTAGTCGAAATGAAATTGGCTCATCCATTCACGCTTATCCCCGCGATGGTTGGGGTCCGCATCCGGCAGTTGTAAAATATTATCCAAACGAAATTCCTGTTTACGATTTGGCAAAACAAAATGCAAAAACACTCAACTTCCCTTTTAAAACCATTACAGTTGTTTATGTGTTTTTGCTCATTGGTTCGTTGGTTTTTGCTATGTTTTATTTAAAAAAACAGCCTTTTATTGTGTTTTTTGTTTTGCTAACTCTTGTTAGCAATGCTGTAGTAACTGGTGGTTTGGTAGGATTAGAAGACCGTTATTGTACCCGACAAAATTGGTTAATTATATTATTGGCATTGGTTTTTATTGGTCAATATTTTTATAAAAAACAAAGAACAACTTTGTCCGTTTAAGTAAATAACAGCAGCTTTGTATTATTTGATTTTTATAAAGCCGAGGCTTTACTACCTTGCACCCTTATTTTAAATGATAAAAATGGATATAATAAAAACACCAAAAGATAGCTACACCATTATGAATGAGTTGGTTTTACCTAACGATACCAATACTTTAAATAATTTAATGGGAGGAAAACTATTGCATTGGATGGATATTTGTGCAGCCATTGCAGCGCAAAAACACAGTGGGAAAGTGGTGGTTACGGCTTCGGTTGATAGTGTAAGTTTTAGTAAAAACATTCATTTGGGCGATGTAGTTACTTTGGAAGCTTATGTTTCGAGAGCTTTTAACTCATCTATGGAAATTCACATCATTGTAAATGCCGAAAATATTCCAAATGGCGACCGTTTTAAAAGCAATGAAGCATATTATACTTTTGTGGCGTTAGATAGAAATGGATCACCTTTAAAAGTACCAACTTTAAAGCCCGAATCACCCGAAGAAATTAAACGTTTTGATGGTGCATTGCGCAGACGTCAATTACGATTGGTTTTAGCTGGTAAAATGAAACCAGATGAAGCCACTGAATTGAAGGCATTATTTATCACCGAATAATATTTTATTTTATTAAAAAACTCGTTTTTATATCGTTTTTTGTTTTTAGTGTGCTTTGCAATTTATACGCTGCAAGTAGTTATACTTTCGTGCTTTCGCCAAATTTAATAGAAGCCCAAAAACATATTGTAGCTTTAAGATTAGACAAAGGAAAAGCCTTGGTGGAAGCCGAAAAGCAAGCCAATAAAATGAATATGGCTGTTCATTTGTTCGATAATTATATAGATTTTTATAAAGTACTTTGTTTATATAAAAAAGAAGATTTTTTGGTTTTGACCAATGCCAAATCTTTAAGATTAGATGCCTTAAAAAAAATAGATGATAAAAGCCCTTATAAACTGTTTGCACAAGCTGAAATACATTTACAAAATGCATTTTTAAAAGGAATGTTTGAAGAATACTTGGGTGCTGCATGGGATTTAAAATCAAGTTATGAGTTGCTGGAACAGAACACTAAAAAGTTTCCAAATTTTATTACCAATAAAAAAGATTTGGGTTTTTTAAAAGCCATATTGGGAACTGTTCCAGAATCGTACCAATGGATAGTTAGTATAGCAGGAATGAAAGCTGACTTGAATGGTGGCTTGCATTTATTAAAAGAATACATTGATAAAGCTGATAACAAAGAAATATTAATGGAGCAAAAAAATGCTCAATATTTTTATGTTTTGTTCAATTATTACTATCTGAAAAATAAAATAGAATCATGGAAAATGGCTGATAAATACACCAGCGATTTTAAAACAAATTTGTTAAGCACTTATATTAGGGTTTATGCGGCCAAAGGAACTGATAACAATGAACTTGGTTTAGCTGCCTTAGCCGAAAGACCAACAGGTCAGGATTATATTGTTTTTCCTTATTTAGAAATGATTCAAGGTATATCATTACTTAACAAACTTGATTTGTCGGCATCAACTCATTTTAAAAGGTATTTATCAATTACTTCAAACAAAAAATTTGATCAAGATGCTTATGTTAAATTAAGTTGGTGTGCGTGGCTTAAAGGCGATACAACCAATTATTTATTATATAGAAAGATAGCTTCAACTATTTCGAAAATAGGAGGTAAAAACAAATTAGCATCAACTGGTGGAGCCGATTTTTATCCTGAAAAAACTTTGTTGAAGGCTCGTTTGCTTTTTGATGGTGGTTATTATGCTCAAGCTGAAGAAATATTAACTTCTAAATCAATTGCGACATTTAAAACAGAATTAGAAAAAGTGGAGTACAATTACCGATTAGGACGAATTTTCCATGAAAGTAACAAACTTTCAAAAGCCATTGAACATTTTGATTTAACCGTCAAAGCCAATTTTAAAGAAAACGAGTTTATGGCAGCAAATTCATGTTTGCAATTAGGGTTTATTTACCAAAAACTAAACTTTAAGCAATTGGCAAAAACATATTTCAATAAAGCATTGGAATATAAAAACTACGATTACAAAAACTATTTACAACAACAAGCCAAAGCAGCCTTGGCTAAGTTATAAAATACTAGCAAAGTGAAAGACTTTAAATCCATCAATCCATTTAGTGAAGAACACCTTGAAAGCTTTGATTTTATTAGTGAATCAGCACTTGAAACCACATTGCAACTAGCAACAAATACATTTACAATTTGGCGTAAAACCACCTTTGCTGATCGTGCAAAATGTGTGTTAAAACTATCGGATTTTTTAAAACAAAATGCGGATGAATTAGCAGAAATAGCTTGTTTAGAAATGGGCAAACTTAAAACTGAAGCTAAAGCCGAAGTTTTGAAAAGTGTTCGCCTTTGCGAATATTATGCTACCCGAAGTGCCGACATTTTACAAAGTAAATTAAGTCAGTCTGAAACGGGTGCTACCGTAGAAATTAAATACGAACCTTTGGGAGTAGTTTTAGGCATTTTTCCGTGGAATTTTCCTTATTGGCAAGTGTTGCGCAGTACCATTCCAATTATTATGAGTGGAAATTGTGTATTAATAAAACCAGCGCCAAATGTGCCTCAAAGCAGTTTGGCTTTGCAAAATTTATTGAATCAATGTGGTTTTGAAAATGGGGTTATTCAAACCATTTTTGCCAGCGAAAAACAAATAGAAAATTTAATTAACGATTCAAGAATAGCTGCTACAACGCTTACTGGTAGCGAAAAAGCAGGCGCAGCCGTAGCAAGTTCATCGGGTAAGAACATCAAAAAATCGGTGTTAGAATTAGGTGGAAGTGATCCATTTATAGTAATGCTTGATGCTGATTTAGAACAAACTTTAAATGGTGCAATGCAAGCACGTTTTCAAAACAATGGGCAAAGTTGTGTTTCGGCCAAACGTTTTATTGTTCATGAAAGTATTGCAGATGAATTTTTAAAAGGTTTGATTGAAAAGATTGAAAAATTGGTGATTGGCAACCCAAACAACGAAAATGTCGCAATTGGTCCACTGGCTCGCAAAGACTTACAAGAACTTTTAAAAAGCCAAGTAAATGACACTTTAAAAGCAGGCGCAACACTTTTGCATCAAACCAAAAATATTCCTTCAAAAGGTTTCTTTTTTCCACCAACCATTATTGGCAATATTCCAAAAACAGCCCGAGCATTTAGTGAAGAGTTATTTGGTCCGGTAATTAGCTTTTATACTTTTACCGAAATAGATGAAGCAATCGCTTTAGCCAATGCCACCAGTTACGGATTAGGTGCCAGTATTTGGAGCAAAGACATCATGCAAGCAAAACAGATAGCCAACAACATAGAAAGCGGCATGATTTACATCAATCAAATAGTAAAAAGTGATGCGAGATTTCCGTTTGGAGGCATCAAAAAATCGGGTTTTGGCCGCGAGCTTGGTGAGTTTGGTTTAAGAGAATTTTGTAACGTGAAGACGGTTTGGGTGTAAATGATCAATCACAAACCACATAAAAAATTGTACTACACTTCAGGTTTAATTAGCTTGTTGTTATTGCCAATTTTATGTGTTTTGTATTTGCAGAAAACTAAAGTTTTTGAACCTGAATATGCCATAGAACTTAATATGTGGTATCCTGAACAAGCAAAAAGTTGGAGAGAATACGGATATGATTATGATGTACATCCCAACAGGAATTTTATAAATATTTACCTAACTGGAAACGAAAAAGAGGATAGAATTAAATTAGATTTTGTGCAGCTACAATTAAGAGATTTGGTTAAAAGTAAGGAAACTATTTCTGGGGTACATATTATTTTAGGAAACAATTCAAAGTATTGGACTTTAATTGAAATAATTAACATTTCAATGAAGGAAAGAGCAAGAAGGTTTACTTATATTGGCAATGATTTTTGGTTTTTTAATTATTTCCCAAAGCCAGTAGTAAAAAAAGAAGTGGAAAGAGGTTGGCTTTGTGGGACTAGGGATGCGAATTATTTAGGAAATTTAGAAGAACAAGAGAAACAAAATCAAATATTAAAAGAACTAAAAGAAACTCCAAAAACCTTAATAACACTTTACATATCGTTATCAGTTTTGTTTTTAGTAATGTGTGGTATAGAAATCAAAAGGTTATTGTCTTTAAGGTAAAGACGTTTAATTAAACGGCTCTACAGTGACGCTTTGTTCAAATAACGGATAGTTGGAAAAAAACGAGTTAGAAGACTCTTGTCTCATTTTAAATCCTTAGTCGCTTTGTTATGGCTTGGCTTCAGACTCCGGATAGTGCGCTTCTTTGGCGTTCTATTCGGTTTTAGTTTAAAAAGTGTCCAGTTAATTATAAACAGCAATCCAAATATAAATATTAAAAGTAGAAAAGATTTCAAGTCCCACGAAATGGCTTTAACATGATTTCCACTTCTTTCAATTATGTCGGTTAAGGTCATATACACAGTATAAATTGTGTAAACCAAAACAAGTCCAAATATTGTCCCCCACAAAATGGTCTTGTTTAGAATCGCTTGTAATAACAAAATTGTCGGTGGAATGGAAATTAGCCAAATATATTTTACTCCTAACGAACTTGTCGCATTATAAAAACGAAAGTCGTCCTGCCACATTAGTAACCAAAGAATTAATGCAACTAAATAACAAAGTCTTTGAACCTTTTCTAAAGTGAGAAGTTGTGATATTTTGTTTATAATAGTCAATTTATTCTATTTCGTTTTATGGTCAACAATTGGTACTCGCCTTTAACATATTCCTGGCATTTAGTAATTGCAAGCGAGGACGACTGTAAAGGCAAAACAGTAATGTTATTTTTCTGAATTAAGTTTGATTTCGATTCTATCGTCTAAAGATCCAAGTCGTAAGTCATCGGACTTTTTTTCTGGCGTTCAACCATACTTTAAACCATATTCAATAACTTGTCGAACGATACTTGGAGTAATTGAAAGTTGCTGTTTTGTATAGGTGTCGGTTGGAATTTTGAATGAGTGATAACTAAACTGTGCAAATAACTTTTGTCCAGTACCGTTAGTTAAGCAAATAATCAAATCAATCCAACCGTCATTTCCTGACGCAATCCAAGAATAGTCACATCCGTCAATATTTATTTTTCGTGTACCTTTTTTGGGAAAAGCCATTGTTTTAGTCTTTTTAATATCAAGTTGTTTTTTAGTCTAAGGCACTTACCACTAATTTCTATATTACTCTACTAGTATTCAGGTTTTATTTAACAAAAGTATTTTATTATTTTATATATCCAAGTCATCAAATAGGCGCTTTCTTTTTTAAGCCTGCAATGGTAAAAAACCAACAATCGCATTTATCCTAAAATCCTTTCATCCTTCACGCCTTGCTTGACAAGGATTCAGACCTGTGCGGGAAATTGTAGAGACGTAACATGTTACGTCTTCATATAAAAAAGACGTTGCATGCAACGTCTCTACTTGGTTATTGGTAATTTCAAAGGTTTTTTTGTGGCATGGTAGAGACGCGATTAATCGCGTCTCTACAGCCTATAAACGGTTCCTATTTACAAAAAAAGGCGCCCAATTTGGGCGCCTATATGGTTTAAATCCTATTCCAACTAATTAATTACCGGAGGCACTATAGGTGTTTCGTCTTTTGCGGCTTTGCGGCCTTTGCGTTGGCTAATGAGTGTATTGTATTTATCAAATACTGCATTTAAACTGTTGGCTAATGCATGGTATAATGGTGCTTTGGTGGCATCGTCTTCAAATTCTTCTATTTTACCATTTAATACATTTTCAAGCTTTACCCAAGTGGTATTGGCTTTTAGTCTTAATTGTTTAATGGTAGCCAATGCATCTGTTTCACCATCGGTTATGGCACGGTCGGTATAGGTTTTCATAAACAATTCGTTGGTGCTTTTAAGCTCGGCTTTCCAGTTGTTAAGGTTCAATGCTGTTAGTGCAGCAAGAATGTTAGCATTACTTTCCCAACTATCAATCAGGCTTTTTATATCGGCCGATTCCGACTGGTAGTTTTCCTTTACTATTTCTCTGCCAAACACATCTATACTATCTATAACTAACTTGGCATTAGCCACTACAGCAGGTTCCCAGCTTTTATAATGTCCATCGGCTATAAAGCAAATTCCCATAAAAATATTATCTCTTTTGGTATCTATTGCTATGAGCGATGTTGTTAAAGGATTGCTCAAACTGAGTTTATAAACATCGTCTATTTCGTCAAATACCAACTTGTGGGCATCGTATTGCTTTTTAAATAGCAATGTAGTAGGATTGGCATCAGCCATAATTTGTAAAACATCTTTGCCTTCTTGAATAAATTCGGCAACTCTTAATTGATTAGCGGGATTTGTATTTAACATATTTTTTAATTATTTAGAAATGCAATATATAATATTCTATACATAAGTTCAAAGAACCGATTACTTAAATAATTGTTAATTTTTTGTTGCCGCAATATTGCGGCAAAGAAACTTAAACCAAAAAAGCTTGCCGCAACACTGCGAGGCTAAAATGAACTTGTATGAAAGCTTGCCGCAATATTGCGGCAAAGAAACTTAAACCAAAAAAGTATGCCGCAACACTGCGAGGCCAAAATGAACTTGTAAGAAAGTTTGCCGCAATATTGCGGCAAAGAAACTTAAACAAAAAAAGGTTGCCGCAACACTGCGAGGCCAAAATGAACTAGTATGAAAGCTTGCCGCAATATTGCGGCAAGGAAACTTAAACCAAAAAAGCTTGCCGCAACACTGCGAGGCTAAAATTTACTTGTAAGAAAGTTTGCCGCAATATTGCAGCAAGGAATCTTAAACAAAAAAAGGTTGCCGCAACACTGCAAGGCTAAAATATACTTGTAAGAAAGCTTGCCGCAATATTGCAACAAGGAATTTGACCCCAAAAATTGTTTGCCCGCATTCGCTCGCATCTTGCGAGTGAATATTTTGATAAGCCTCCGGCTGATTTTGTAATTGTAAATTTGAAAATGGCGGGACGCCAATTAAACTCACACTAGCGAGTGCTGTCAGCGGACGCTTGCGCTAGCTGTGAAAATATTTGTAAAATAAATAGGTTTATTATTCATTAAATAAATACATTCGTCACACCATTTTAGGTTTAACCAACTATATATTGATGCCATTGTTGGTGGCAAAAAAACAATGGTTCAAAATTACTTTACTAAACAAAACTACCATGAAAAAAATACAATTATTAATGCTGTTGATGCTTCCTTGCTGTTTGTTATTTGCACAAAATGGTGAGATTAAATCTTACAAAAAAATCAGTGCAACAAGTGGGTTATTTAATGGTTTAGGCAGTACATATATATTATTTGGATCTGAAAGTCTGGCATGTATAGGAGACTTAGATAAAGATGGAAATGTTGACTTTGCAGTTGGAGCATATAATAGCATTACCCTAGAAGGAGCTATTTTTATTATTTTTATGAATAAGGACAAAACAGTTAAAAATTATACCACTATTGAACGAAATAAAGGTGGACTAAATGGATCCTTTGCAAATATGCAAGATTTTGCACAATCAATTTCGATTATAGGAGATATTGATAAAGACGGGAATCCTGAATTGATTATTGGAAATTCAAGCGGTGGGTCAAACAACAAAGGAGAGGCTTTTATCGCTTACCTAAATCAAGATGGTACAATCAAGACATTCAGTATAATTGGTGAAAATGATATTTTATTGACAAATAATCAGCGATTTGGTTTCTCAACATCAATTTTAGGTGACTTTGATTTAGATGGGATAAATGAGATTTCAATCACATCATTAAATAATAATGATGGGGGAGCTTTTAGCGGAATTGTTTATATAGTTTACTTGAAATATGATGGGAAGGTTAAAAAAATAAAAAAAATAAGTAGCACTTCCGGAGGCTTTATTGGCTCTGTTCAAGCTCAATTTGGTGTTGCAGTTTGCGATATTGGAGATCTAAATAAAGATGGAACTAATGATATTGTGGTTTCGTCCAGCATACCTAGAAGTCTTTGGGTACTTTTTTTAGACACAGCAGCTAGCGTGAAATTTTTTATACAAATTGGCAGCAATAATAATGGTGGTTATACAGATACTGTTAGTTTATCAGAATTATTTGGTTATTCTATTGCAAACCTCGGTGATATAGATGGTGATGGAAATTGCGATATTGCTGTAGCTTCTAGAAGAGACAGTGTAAATAAAATACAAACAGGAAGAGTGCGATTATTATTTTTAAATAGTAATGGAACAGTTAAAAACATTAAACGCATTGACAATAATAGTCCTAATTTCATAAATGTTATTAGTGATAACGATTTGTTTGGGTCTAGTGTAGCGGGAATAGGAGACATTGATGGAGATCGTAAGAATGACATCGTTATTGGATCAGCATACACAAATGATGGCGGAGCTAACAAAGGAGCCATTTACTTACTAAGCCTAGATGGTGCTGTTCACCCAACACCACCCAAAGCTTTGTGGCGGGTAAATGCTACCAGTGGTAACCAAAACACAGTATTTAACTTCACCCAATACAGTACTGGTTTTCCTAGTGCTTATAAATGGAGCATTACCCCTAATACTTTTACTTATCAAAGTGGCACTTCAGATACCAGTGCTAACCCAATTATTAAGTTTAACCAAACGGCTAATTACAGCGTGCAGCTTAAAGTAACCAATCCTTTTAGTTCAGATTCATTATTGCGTAGCAGTTATATAAGCGTACAAAAAGTTGGGGTAAACAATTTAACAAATAACAAAGCAGCCATAAGCATTTTCCCTAACCCAACTAACGGTTTGGTGCAAATACAAAGCCCTATAAATATTCAAACAATTTTGGTTTTTGATATTACAGGCAAGCAATTGTTACAACAAGAACCCAATGCCCAAACAGACGAAATAAACATGAGCAACCTACCACAAGGTTTGTATCAAATACATGTTCAAGCAGCAATGGGTGTGTTGGTAAAAAAATTGGTGAAAGAGTAGAGACGCGATGCTTCGCGTCTCACCAACCGAATATAAGTGGATTGGTGAGGACACTAGCCACGAACAAAACATCTAAAGATTCAATATCAATAATTAAAAAAGGATAACTATGCAAAAAAAAATTCAATCTGTTTTCTTTTTTATGATTAATTCTATTTGGATTATAATAGTAGGTTATATTGCCTATATAGAATTAATCAGTTTATTTTTCGATTATTTCGGTCAATTTCAAAATCAAGTATCATTTAAACCACTTTTATTGCATTCAATTGTTTTGATTCTTTGTGTAATGGAAGCATTCCGAACTTTAAAAAGATTTGTAAATATAACAAATAAAATATTCAATAATCAATCTGAACAATAGTGGACTGAAATAAATTTTGTCCTTGGTCGGTTGCCTCACCAACCGAATATAAGTGATTGGTGAGTGCCGATAGCTATCGGCAACCAACCACGGACAAACATCAAACGAGCAATTAGATTTTAATGAGACTAAAAATAACAGATACAAATTTTACTACAAAATATGATTGGCTTTTTAAGTTAGCTGATGAAAATGGCAATGATTTTTTTATTATGAATACAACATTTTATGAAAAACATGGTTTTAAAAGTCCAGTCACGAAAAAGGAATTAGACTCTTATGACAATGAACAATGGGTTAATGTTATAGTTGAAAAAATTGACGGTATGGGAATAGTTGTTGGTGTTTAGTTGAAATTGCCGCTAAGGTAAGTATAAGTTTTGCCTAAGATTCATTCTCTGTAGTTAATTGGAAAAGTTTGTCCATGGTTGGTATGATAAGTAATTCGTTGGTTGGTAAACGTCAAAGCCGTGCACCAGCGTTGGTCGAACCCCACCACTCCAACCACATTTAAATTATTCGCATTTGCAATACAAAAACATCATTGGTTTTAAATACATTTGTTTTATGAATGGTATGGTAAAAAGCGGTTTGCAAATACTTGGGGTAAATGATTTGGAAAGCCAAGACCTGACAGGTTTTTTTTTAAACCTGTCAGGTCTAACCGCACCAACCGAATATAAGTGGATTTGTGAGTGCTGATAGCTTCGAACAAACCACGAATAAAATCAATACAATCAAATAACTAAAATTGCCATTAACTATGAAAAACACTTTATATCTTATTGTTTGCTGTATATTGATTTTATTCAGTTGCAAACAAAAAGCAAAAACTACACAAAATACTGCTCAACCTACCACTGATACAGCTAATCAGTCTAATGGGTATTTCAATTATCAGAATACCATTATACATTCAAGTTATTCAGACACCGTATTCGTGAAGTTCTCTAGTGATTCATTGGAAGATTGTTTTACATTTTATATGCCTGATGGAAATATAAACAAAACAAAATCTATTATCAGAATTACAACAAAAAATGGTGAACTGATATATGAGAAAGTATTTCAAACTAACGAGATTGTAAATGGTTATGCAACTTACGACATTCTTAATGATTCAGAAATGGAACAATATGTTTTGACTGAGGCTAAAAATGTTTTAGCCAAAACCTCATTCTTGTATATCAACAATGCTAAAGATAATAGTTTAATCAAACAAACTAATAAGGAAGATATTCAAGACTATGAAACTTTTCTTGAATGCAAAAATGAAAATAGACCGTTGTTTTGTTTTCGATTATATGAAGAGAATATAACATATATTGGATACTCCAAGATAAAGAAAAAAGTGATTGACCTTATTTATTGTTGTTAGTAACATGAGATAATAGTAAAAGGTATTTTAATAGATTACTTTATAAGTGATTGGTGAGAGCTCTTAGCTATCAGCAACAAACCACCTTTAAATTATTACCATTTGCAATACAAAAACATCATAGCTTTTAAATACATTTGTTTTATGAATGGCATGGTAAAAAGCGGATTGCAAAAACTTGGTGTAAATGGTTTGGATGGAGAAATTAAAGGAGTGGGGAAATCTTATATATATAATTTATGAATATAGAAAATGAGACAAATTACAAAATAACGACAATTTGTGAATTCAATGGAATAACAATAGGGATTTCTTATGACAATGAATGGTATTTAATTAAATCATCTTTTGTCAAAAAAGCTAATGAAAACACATTAATTGGATTGCCTTTACTTGAAGGATCATACAATGAATTTATTGTTTGTTTACAAGAAGGAATAAAAAAGGCAGGAAAAAAAAGGAGTTTAATGGACAACTTTCCTATAGAAATTATTGTTCTCGCGGCTTTGAAATCAGACTCTTCGCATTGGAATGGTAGAGCTTTGGAATGGTTAGACCACTTAAAAAATATAAATATTTATGAGGACTCACTAAAAGCAATTTCAATAGCCAAATCATCTTCTCAAAAAAATAAACACAAAGCGACTAAACTTTTAAATAGAGTGTAATTAATAACCCTCTACCAAACATTACACCAATAGAAGCCTGTGCAGTTAAACAAAACACTTTGAAATTATTAGCGTATTCAATACAAAAACATCATTGCTTTTAAATACATTTGTTTTATGAATGGTATGGTAAAATGCGGTTTGCAAATACTAGGAGTAAATGATTTGGATAGCCAAGACCTGACAGGTTTTTTTTAAACCTGTCAGGTCTAACCTCACCAACCAAATACAAGTGATTGGTGAGTGCCGATTGCTATCGGCAACCAACCACGGACAAATAACTAAACTTTAAAATATGAAACAAAAACTAATAATTTTAAAACTTGCCACTATAATTTTGAGTGTCGTTTGTTGCACTCCAGAATGTAAAAAAGATGGAGTTGCGCCTGCTGAAGAACTGCCCAAAAGATATTTTGATGCGCTGTTTCCGTACGCTGAAAAACAAAATATGAAATTTTTAAAGAATGGAACAGACACTTTAATTTTTTTAAATCTGGGCTATAAAAGTGGTAATAATTATACCTATACACAAGAAGACTGTACTAGAAAAATACCCTTAGAATATAAAAGTTTATTGTTTTATGATAGTCTCCAGGGTAATTCTTTTAATTTATATAATTATGAAAACCAGTATATGCACACTAATTTTAGACTAAATTTTAACGACATTGTTGTTTATGATGATAATGTGAGTGACTTTATCGGATTGATAGAACCCTATGTATCATTAAAAATCAATAATATCACCTACGATTCTCTGAAATATTTTGAAAATGCAGCACGAACTCATTTTTTTTATTATAAAACTTATAAAACTGGAATGATAAAATTTAAAATTGATACTAATATTTTTGAACTAATCCCTAGCTAGCGTAAGAGAAAATACATCAACGCTGGTTCCCTCGCTAGCGCAAGAGAAAATACATCAACGCTGGTTCACGACTTTGGCGTGGACAAATCAACAAAAGTATATACCACTTTTAGATTCATCATTTCACAAACCACACTTAAACTATTATCATTTACAATACAAAAACATCATAGCTTTTAAATACATTTGTTTTATGAATGGTATGGTAAAAAGCGGTTTGCAAATACAAAGAAGGATTAGTCCTATAAATTAATTATGGCAATTATATATCTATATATATCATTATATAAAAGAGTATCAGAAATCTTTAAAAACCATACAGGAAATCTATACCCCGAAATAAATGCTAAGCATCTAATTTCTTTTTATGAGTTTATTATTTTTGTGAATATTATTTTCAAAACACAATATGCTGTTGCGTTACTTTTATTAGCTTTCTTTACAATTGCATTTGGCAACTATTATATATTAAAAAAAATGTATTGGAAAATTACAATTCCAAACAATAAAATATATAAAAGCAAAGCACTTTTAAACACTCTTTTTATAATGTTAACTATATGGTTTGTTTATTCTTTTTATAGTCTTACACAAAAAGTACCAAACAGAAAAAAAGAAATAAAATATTATCAACCTCTACCTCCTAATGATCCAAAAATAGATACTGGCATTGAAAGGTATTATAACAATTAGTTATATTATTACCATTTGCAATTCAAAAACATCATTGCTTTTAAATACATTTGTTTTATGAATGGCATGGTAAAAAGGGGATTGCAAAAACTTGGAGTGAATGGTTTGGATAGCTTTACCATTCAAATCAAAAATAAAAAATACCACAGTTATGGCAATTAGTATAAATGAGAAAAAAATAACTGGAAGTTGGAAAATGGTGAGTAATGAGATAACATATGATGAAAATTCTTTACGAGTATTCGACTTAATTTCTAATTATTTGACTAAAATTAATGCTGACGAAAGCGGATGGCTTGAATTATATATTGATATCAAAGATGGGCGTTATTGGGAATTAAGTTACAATAATAATAACTTAAATGGAGGTGGATATCCATGTTTGACAAATTTATCAATTCAAGAAGCAAAAATTAAATATAAAGTTTAATTTCTAAAATTCACCCCACCACCAAACAATTTCAACGTCCAGCATCAACAACAATTTTGCAAACCGTTTTTATTAGCATTTGCAATACAAAAACATCATAGCTTTTAAATACATTTGTTTTATGAATGGCATGGTAAAAAGCGGTTTGCAAATACTTGGAGTAAATGGTTTGGATAGCCAAGACCTGACAGGTTTTTTTTAAACCTGTCAGGTCTAACCGCACCAACCGAATATAAGCGATTGTTGGTTGCCGATAGCTATCGGCAACCAACCACGGACAAAACCAAATATGATATCAAAACTTAAAGACAATCGTGTTGACAAAATGCTTACTTCAAAAGGAATAATTGGAGGTGACATTTATTATAGTCCAATATCAGTATGGATTATTGCTTTGTCAATAATAATATTAGGCAGCTTTGGAGTGTTTTACCTTTTTGCTTCTTCTATTTATGGTTATTTACTTTTACCTTATTTCATTATTTCGTATCTTTTAAATGCCTATAAAAACAATAGTTTTGCTTTGTTTGATGATAAAATAATTATAATAAATCCAAACATTCCATTTCGAAAAGTTACAATCATAAACAATAGTGAAATAAACCTTGTAACAATAGATAAAACAAAAAGTAATTGGAGCAAATTACTCCTAGATATAGGCGAAAATTATTTGTTAATTCAAACAAAAGATAAGTTGCATAAATTATACTGTTCAGGTCTAGAAGCGGATTATGTTGATGAAAATTGGATAGAAAAAACCATAGAAGAACTTGAACTAAAACTTAATGAAAAAGGCATCTCAACAGAATTTAAATTGTTTGACTAGTTCTTGTGGCATAGTAAAGACGTTTAATTAAACGTCTCTACAGCGTATAAACGGTTTCTAAACTGTTGTTCGACCCCTTCAGGGTCGCATGTTTATAGAAACAAATGATGCTATAAACATACGACCCCGATGAGGTCGAACGCTACAACAATGGTTTTGTATGGGTTTAAATAAATTTATTTCAATGGATTCTCTTGGCATGGTAGAGACGTTTAATTAAACGTCTTTACAGCGCGAAAACAGCAATCCTATTTATCCTAAAATCCTTTCATCCTTAACGCCTTGCTTGACAAGGATTCAGACCTGTGCGGGAAATTGTAGAGACGCGATGCTTCGCGTCTATGAACAAAAGACGCAAAACACAAAAACCAAATTTCAAATAAATACTAGCTGATATTACATGTGAATTTTACAATTCAATTGATAACATGTATAAGTTCTGAAAGCGTTATTCAATCAACTTTGCACCTGAAAATATTGTATCAATTTATTCCATTATCATGAAAAATAAACGATTGTTTTTATTAGCTTTAGTAATATTCTTTTATCCCAAAATAAATTACGGTCAGGCTCCAAATTTGGGAACAGCAGCGGGTTTTGTACTCTTTACTTCGGCAGGTGCAGTTACCAATACTGGCATTTCCCAAATAACCGGACATGTAGGTTCCAATTTAGGGGCAAACACAAATTTTGGTAATGTAAATGGTGCCATGCACACGCAGAATGCAGCAACCGCAGCTTGTTCAACTGATGTATTGTCGGCCTATAATCAGTTAGATGGAACTACTACCACAGCAACTCATTCAGTTACACTTGGTGGCGACACTTTGTTACCTGGTGTGTTTGAAGTAACTGGCGCATCTACTTTAAATAACACCCTTACACTAAATGCGCAAGGAAATCCCAATTCAGTATTTATTTTTAAATTACAAGGAGCTTTTTCGGCCACTGCAAATGCCAAAGTGAAACTGATAAATGGTGCATTGGCATGCAATGTGTTTTGGAAAATAGAAGGATTAACCAGTTTGGCAACGGGAGTTACCATGCGAGGAACCATTATTACCAATAATGCAGCAATAATTATGAGCGCTGGAGATACTTTGGAAGGTAGAGCATTTACAACAGCTGGTGCCATTTCGGTTGATGGCATTTTAGCATATACACCTTTGGGTGGTGGAAGTCCGGTTTTATCTGGTCCAACTCCTCCAATATTAGGCACCACCGAAAATTATGTTTTATTTACAGGAATTGGTGCTTTAACCAATACAGGCGCAACATTTGCCGATGGCGACATTGGAAGCAATAGTGGTTTAACCACAGGATTTATTCCAGCAAATATTAATGGAACCATTCATGCCACTCCTGATGCTTCAACGGGTCAGTGTGCAACAGACTTAGCAACTGTTTATACTCATTTAAGCACTTTGTCAGCCGATATTGAATTGCTTTATCCTGCCCAATTTGGTAATAACTTGGTGTTAACACCTCATACCTATTTGTTAAATGCTGCAACCACATTTACCGATACGATTTTTTTCAATGCACAAGGAAATCCTGATGCCATATTTGTAATTAAAATTTATGGCGCTTTGAATACAAGTACTTATTCAAATGTAGTTTTGCTTAATGGTACACAATCAAAGAACGTATTTTGGTTAGTAAGTGGCGCGGTGAGTATAAGTGAACATGCTGTTTTTCGAGGAACTTTAATTGTTAATAATGCCGCAATCAGTTTTGGTGCAAATACCATACTCGATGGTTCAGCTTTAACCAATGTAGGTGCATTAAGTGTTTCAACTTTAACTGCCATTCCTGATATACAACATGATGTATTCTATTCTCAAGGTTCTGGTAATCCTGTTACTTTAAGTAATTGGAATAGTGAAATAGATGGATCCGGTTATATACCTGCAAGCCTATCCATAGCCACCAGTTATATTATTCAAAACTCACATACTTTAACCACATCAGGAACCTTATTATTTGGAACAGCAGAATCAATGTTAGTAATACAAAATGGTGGAATATTAACTGTTAGTTCGGGAAATCACATCACATTTGACAGCACCAGTATATTACAAATTGAAGCAGGAGCTTTGTTAAATGCCAATACCAATCAAACAACTCCTTTACTTAATATGGTTGGTGGTAAATTAAACATTGCATCCGGAATTTCTGTAACTTTAAATGGAGCTGTTACCACAACTGCAGGTGTGTTTAGTGGTTCTAATACTTCCAACTTAATTATTGGAACCGAAGTTGGCAATTTGCTTTTTGATCAAACAATTCTTGGTACTACCAATGTCATACATCAATTAATCATAGGCACTGGAAATGCCGCTAGTTTAACCATTGGCAATGTTTTAAATATTTGCCCAACAGGAAAAATTTCTTTTCATGCTTTGGGCACAAAATCATTAACCATTGCAGGACAAAACCTAACTTTATTGTCAACCAATGTTGGTTCAGCCATGATTGACAATACAAACAATGCAACCATTATTGGAAATATTATTGTTCAAAATTATTTACCTGCAAACGGTCGTAAGTATCGCTTTTTAGCATCGCCAGTTATAGGTGGAACAACATTGCAATGGAGAAATGATGGAAACAATAACAGCGGTGAAGGCATTGCGATTACTGGTCCTACCGGAACGGTAGATGCTTCAATCAGCAATCAACCGTCTGCATTTTATTACTTGGAAAGTAATGTTACTGAAGGTACCAATATAAATGGAGCAAGTAAATGGCCAAATTTGGATGGAAGCACCACGTTAATGAATGGAAAAGGCTATAGAGTTTTTGTAAGAGGAGACAGAACCATCAGTTTAGTTACATCAAACACCACCAATAATGCAACGACTATCTTTGTTAAAGGCACTTATCCTGGTAATCCTGTTTCACCAACCATGACTTATACTACAGCTGCTGCCAACGGATGGAATTTGGTTGGAAATCCATATCCATGCACCATAGATTGGGGAGCAGTAACCGCAGGTGATAGAACCAATTTGGACAATGCGGTTTATATTTGGCATCCTACAAACACAACTAGTTCTTCAGGCGGATATGCTAGTTATGTAAATGGAATTGGAACTGGTACTCCAAATGCAGGCACCCAATACATTAGTAGCGGACAAGCTTTTTTTGTGAAAGCAAATGCAGCTTCACCAGTTTTAAATATTCGCGAATCGCATAAATCAGCTGTTGAAGCGGGAGGAAGAATTTTTAAATCAAGTAAAATAAAGTCAAACAGCATTCGTGTTCATTTGATGGATGAATATAAACAATTAGATGATGCTGTAATTTACTTTGAAGAAGGTGCTTCTAAAAATTTTGATGGCGAATTTGATGCATTTGATTTAACAAATTATATTGGTTTTTTAAGCGCAAACGGAAAGGATACATTGGCCATTAGTGGCAATCCAATGCTTGAAAGCAACGAAATCTATAAAATCAATGCAAACCTTGGTACAGGAAATTTCAAACTACAATTTAGTAATTTAACTTCGTTTACCAGCCAGCCTGAAGTTTATCTTATAGACAATTATTTGAATAAAAATGTGCGAATATCTGAAAATGCATTTTATGCTTTTAGTGTAGAGGAAAACAACCCATACACATTTGGCAAAAATCGTTTTGAACTGCAATTGTTAAATACAGGAACAGCAATAACAGAAACCTATAAAAGGCAAGAAAAGTTATTTGTTTATCCCAATCCTGCAACCAATATATTGAACATTTCAGTTTCAAACATGACCGCCATTGAAGATATCAATATTTATGATACTTCTGGGAAATTAATAATTAGCAGCCAAACCAACAACAATCAAATAGACATCAGTAAACTAACTAATGGCGTTTATATGATTGAGGTTTTTACAATAAACGGAAAATTAAATTGTAAATTTATCAAATAGTAAACATTTTATATGCCATCATTTTACATTGATGGACCAACAGCTTTATTTAACAAAATTGACATGAAAAACATAAAAAAAATACTGGCCATTCTTATTACTTTATTCATTTTAGCCATAGCAGTTAATGCACAACCTGGCAGTACTGGTGGGTTTGAAGATGAACCAGAAGATGTGCCATTAGATGGTGGCATATTATAACTTGCAGCATTAGGCGCAGCCTATGGTTACAAAAAATTGAAAGAAAGATAGTTTAAATTTTGCATGGATTAGACGTTTAATTAAAAGGCTATATAGCGTAAAAACAGTAATCCTATTTATCCTAAAATCCTTTCATCTTTCACGCCTTGCTTGACAAGGATTCAGACCTTTGCGGGAAATTTTAGAGAAGTAACATGTTACGTCTACAGCTAAAAAAGACTTTGCGTGCAAGGTCTCTACTTGGTTATTGGTTAATTCAATGGTTTTCAGTTTGCAAGGTATAGACAAGGCATGCCTTGTCCCTACAGTGTATAAACTGTTTCCAAACCGTTGTTTGACCTCTTCAGGGTCGCATGTTTATAGCATAATTTGTATCTATAAATATACGACCGCGATGGGGTTGAACAGATGAAAAATGTTCTTGTTTTGACATTGAAAAAACGTTTAAAAAAACGCCTATATAGCGTATAAACATCAATAAAAAACTTTATCTATTTTCGTTTCTATAGTTTGGAAAAATAAGGGTGTAGCCAATTAATACCATGCCAGATATTAAACTGATGATGGTTGTAAACATAAAACAAAAGCAATTTCCAGTTTCTTTTAAATCAGTTATTTCTATGTATAACACACTGATTAAAAAAGCCAGCATTAAAAAAACAATGCTCCAAGGTTTAAATTTATTGGTGTATTCTAGTAAAAAATCAATTGAAAAGTAAAGTATTATTAGTGATAATAGGCTAAATATAGCAACTAAAAAAAGCAAAATTTGGCTTCCTTGCACTTGGTTACTTAAACTTTCTGCTTGGTTATTTAACTCAAAACTTGTTTCCCATTTTCTAACATTTGGTGTGTTTATTATGTAATGAGAAGTCCGGTTAATGGTTTCTTTTTCATAACTAAACTGTTCATTTAACATAACAAACTCTTGATAAACGAGCACTATAAACTTGATAAGTTTGGTAAATGAAATTAACAAGCCAAGCATCAAAAATGTAATAAAAAAGTCTTTTAAAAATGAAATCAGTTTAACTTTTAAAGCATACAGTCTAATTTCAGGTTTAAAAGTTAACATCTTTGTTTTTAAATTTATAATAACCATAAGTTATACAAACCGAAGCCAGGATAACAATTCCTCCGTCTAAAGGAACATCTTGAGGTTCATCATCAAAACTGTTAGTTGTACTGCCTGGTTGTGCATTAGTAGGTTTATTTACACTAAGCAATAGCATAATTAATAGGAAAGGGTATTTTAAATATTTCATTTGATTATTTTTTTTATGGTGGAAGTTGAAGATTCGTTGTTGGTAATTTTTATAAAATAGACGCCATTTGGTAAAATATTTGTGTCTATTTGAGTGTCATTTTGAGTAATGTTTCCTTGTAAAATTATTATACCAGTACTGTTAAATAACTCGTAGATATAACCAGCATTTGTTTCATTAAACTGAGGAATAGTAATGTTTAAAACATGTTTTATTGGATTTGGAAAAATGCTAATATGTGGTTCACTTGAATTGCTTTCTGCAATATTTGTAGCCGTGTTTTTAAACTGTAATTTAAACCGATTATTGCCTTTGGAATTAGCATTGGTGGTAACGCTAAAACTATAATTTGGATATTGATTAATAAGGACTTTTTTGTTTAAGTAGGCATCTATTAACCAAATTTCTTTAGCAGTTATAAAATTATCGAAATTGCTAAAATTTAAATTCAACTTTCCTTCATTTTTACAAGAAATATTTAACTTAATTTCTTCGTTTTCTGTTGGTTCAGGAACACAATTAAGCGATATATTGTTTCCTAATTCATCAATAGCAGATAAGTTAATATCGGGATTATCTATTTTTAAAATATCGTAAGCATCTAAGTTTTTATGAGCTCCATTTATTGATTTTAAAATAAAATCATCGTAGTTCGAAGAATCAAGTTTTAGTTGAATATGAAGTTCGTTTATGGCACTAGTTTTTAGTGTTGCACCAACAGGACTTAAAGCTGTTTTTTGAACTTCGTCAAATGATAAAGAAGGTGAAGCAGCATCGGCTTTAATAAAAAATGCTTGTCCACTTTCAATAATTCCATTGGTTAAAGTTCCTGCATTTGAAATGGCATTGTACGATAAATAAGTATTAGAAGCAGGATTGAAAACATAAACAGTTTGGTTAATATTTGAAAAATAAGTGCCTGAATATGGCCCCGAACCTAATCTTCCTGCATCGTGAATATTATCCCACGAAATTTGTGATGGGTATGGGTTTCCAACTAAGTTCCAACCATCGTTTATAATACCATTTCCACCAACAGTATAGTTTAAACTAAATGGAGAAGAAGCACTATTTAACGTAAAACTTCCTGAATAAATACTTCCAGTTGTGCTTATTGTAAAAGGATTTCGAACCGGACTTGTAGTTCCATCTATCAATGAATTGCCTATGGTTCTATCTCCCCTAATCAATACTCTGTAGCCAGCACCTTTGTCTAATGTATAACTTGAAATAGCACCAGTGCATCCTTCCCATCCATTGTTTACATCGCCCAAAGTAGTTTCGTTGTATTTAAATAATGAAGATGAATTTAACAAAGTCCAATCATAACCATTGCCATTTACACCTCCAATTGAACCGCTTGGAGTTAATGAATTAGGGCCAGAAACATGAAAATAAGTTCTCCAATTATTTAAAGTTTGGCTTTGAATAGGGCACGACATAAGCCTAGAACGCCTGTAGCCACCTTGCACATATCTTTCCATTGTTATGTTAGTGGCATTGGTTAAGGTACCTGTAAGTTGGGCTATTCGAGCTGTAGTTGAAGCATTTGATTTTAAGACTAAATTTTGGCTGTTTAAGTTTAATGTACCTCCAATGTTTAAAGTACCATATAAATTTAAAGCTGAACCTAGAGTTGCCGATGAATTATCATTAACAGTAAGGTTTAATAAACTTGCATTTGAACTACTTGATTGATCCATGATAATTGAACCAATATTTGTTGCAGCTATTATTCCAGAACTGTTGCTTCCAGCAAATTTTCCAGCTCCAGTTATTGTTCCATTAAGCGTTAACGCATTTCCATTTAAATATAAAACGGAACCAGTTTCTAGTTTTAAATCGTTAACAACACTGTTAGCAACTAACACTGGCATAACAGCAGCGCCTGAACTTATTACCACATTATCGGTAGCACTTGGCATTGCTCCGCAGTTCCAGTTTGTTCCAGTTGACCAATTAGAATTAGTAGCACCAGACCAAGTATGTGCCAATGAAATATTGCCAATATTTGAATTGACAGATGAAGAAGAATAGGGGCAAGTAACAGTACATAAATAATATACGTTTTGAGTAATAAGTCCAGTACCGTACGAAGTAGTTGTTGCTCCTGAACCATCAATTACATTGGTGTATGACCCAAGTAAAGTAGTGGAAGTTTTCCATTGAAATGTTAATCCGCCAAGTGAAGAATAACTTCCTAAAGAAAGTGAACTTAAACTACCACTACATACGGGTGAATATCCCACGGTTAATGTAGCATCGGCTGGAGTTCCAGAGCAAGGTCTATTGCCATCAAATTCATCTGCACCAATATCAGGAATTGTTCCTCCACCAAGTGTTGAACCTGATGGTCCAGGTCTAGAAGTTCCATCTATATCTGTTGAAATTCCTGCTATGACAGCTCCACCTGATTCTAATAATGTAACAGCATTTCCAGCATTTATATACATGTTCATATTAGCTGCATTTCCGGTAACATTGGTAAAAAGCGGATCTACATTTACACTGTTTGCATCTTGACCAATGGCAGTTTTCCAAGCATTTAAACTGTTTATTAAGCCATTATATTGACCCATATAAGCGCCCGATCCACTGTAATAATAATCATTGTTGTTAATGGTTAAGCCAGTAGGATTTGTGCCAGTTCCACTAACTTTTATGGCATAATTTCCACCGGTTAATGAGTTTGTGAGTCTTCCATTATAAAAAATATTGTTCTTAATAATTCTTATATTGTTTGTCACATCGCTTCTAAAAGCATACGTGTTTGAATTACCACTAGAATTAACATTTCCACCAATATAAACACTGTTAAAGTAGTAATTATTTGTACCGCTAAAGTCGTAAATTCCAGCAATGTTTATACCTTTATTTAAGTTATTTCCCAAATCATCGTAACCAAAACTAACCATGTTATTATAAATTGTTGTTTTTCCTGAGGCAATATTGATTCCTCTCATATCGCTCGATTCGTTAGTAGAAGAAAGGGAAAGAGAATAAATTTTATTACCATAAATACTGTTACTTCCTGAATTAGAACCTTGATAATGTATTCCAGCTAAGCCAGTAAACGCAGAACTTTCGGTATTGATTAAAGCATAAATTGTGTTTCCTGATATTTGGTGGTTAGCAGCATTTGATGCATTATTTAAAATGCCAATTAGACTTGAATTTCCAGCTGTACCACTGTTTCCAGCGTTTAATGTAAAATTTCTTATAATATTGCCCGTGGCAATGCATTGAGAACCTAAATTATAAATACCAATTATTTTTGAAAAAGAAAAATTAGCAGTGTTTGAAATTGAATTACTTGCACTTGCACCAATGGTATTATTTGAAAAAGTATTAGTTAATGAAGAATTTGTGTTTGAATAAATACCATAAAAACTTAGCGCTGCGGAACTCGAAATAAGTGAAAAATTACTGATAGTATTTCCTGTAAAATTTATATTACCATTTCCAAATCCGCAAAATGCTAACACATCTCCACCACCTCCAGCAGCTGTACAAGTATGAGTAATGGCATTACTTCCACCAAAAATATTGCAAACTGAATTGCCAATATTTGCAGCACCAGAAGAAATACGAATAAGGATTAAAGATGAACCATTTGTTGTTCCTGCTCTTGCCGTAGTTTGAGTAATAGCTGTAATAGTATTTCCTTGAATACTGGTAATGGCACCTGAGCCAACCGAAGCAATATCAATAGGCACAAATGAATTAGTTGAACCTGTTAACGTATAAACACCAGTTCCATTTGATGAAGAAAAACCAATGGTATTACCACTAATTACAAAATTGTTTCCACTGTAAGTGCTACTTGCATCTATTCTTATTGCATTGTGTAAGTCTCCCGTAGTTTGGGTACAAGTGCTAGTTTGGTAAAATTTATTATTGGCAATGGTCCAATCAGAATTTCCTACATAAATTTCTATTCCTCTACTAATTGATGTTGGGCTAAAATAGTCAAAAATATTGCAGTTATTGATGTTGATATTACTATTCAAAATAGTTGAACTTACACTAGCTGTACCGTTAGCCCAAATAGCTCGGTAAGGTAAGTTAATTCCAGCCGGTCCAATATCAGAATACGAAATGGTATTGTTATCGTTTCCAGTTGTGGTACCAGTGCTAAACCAAATTGTTCCACCATTTGTTAAACCAGAAATAGTAACAGTTTCAGAACCTTGAATATTACAATTTGTAATTAAATTATTGGAAGCATCATTTATAAATTTTATAGTACTTGTTCCAGCAGTATTACTTGTGCTGTAATTAGCAATTATTAAATAATTTCCACTTGCATTTATTCCGTCTATGGTAACATTGTCAGCACCGTTTAAAATTATAATTGGTGCGCCAGCAATGGTTCCACTTATGGTAGAATTTACACCACCTGATGCTTGAATATTTAAAGATGAATAATTTGCAGCACCACTTCCACTTGCATTCAATGTTGCAGTAGCTATTTCGGTTGTATTGGAAACTACTAACGCCAAAATAGTTCCGGTATGTGTTCCAGCATTTACTGCATCAAAAACACCTTTTAAAGTGGTGTATGTTGCGTTTAAAGTTCCGCCCGAAGCAGTTACATTTATGTTTTGACCTACCGATTTTAGTTGAATAAAGATTACAAAAAAAATGATGAATAGAATAGAAAGTTTAAAAGTAAATAATTTCATAAAATAGGCTAATAGTTTTATTCAAAACTAGAGGCTTGTAAGTTTTTACTATTCTTAAAATTTACTTTAGCTTATAATGGTTTTACCTTTGGTAATCTTAAATGAATAAGTGAAATTTAGTTGGATAAAAAAAAGAAAACGAACTAATAAACAGATTGGGATTAAGTTTAGACGTGCGTTTTTACCGCGAGTAAAACCAAAATTACCATGTGTTCATTTTTTCTTGATTTATAAAACAGAAAACTAATATTTACATCTTTAATTATCGAAGAACACAATTTTAAAATGCATTTTATTTGTAAAAAAGCAAATAAACACCAAACTTGCATTAGCTTAAATGATACAAATATAGATTTACAAACAAATGAAATCAGTTAAATACATAGCTCCAAAACTGCTTTTGTTGGTTTTATATTTTACATTTATACGCGTTGTCTTTTCTCAACAAACTAAATTATCGTTTCAGCATCTTTCCATTGAAAACGGCTTGTCGAGTAACCATATCAATTGTTTACTTCAAGACGATCAAGGTTTTGTTTGGATAGGCACAAATATTGGGCTTAATAAGTTTGATGGTTATAAAATAAAATCGTTTTATCACCACGAAAACGACAGCACTTCTTTGGCATCAAGTTTTATAACCAGGGGTTTTAAAGACAATAAAAACAGGCTTTGGTTTGCAGGCGATTTTTTGATTATGTGCAAGCCAACTGAAGAAAAATTTATTAGTTTTAAACACAATGATAGCATTCAAAATTCGTTTTGTAAATATGATCCAACTGACATTACACAAGATGAAAATGGCACAATTTGGATTGGAACCCGAAAAGGAATTTATAAGTACAATGAAAACACCAATGATTTCAATTATTATTTAAATGATTCCGCTGCTGGAAAACCTTTTTTGAGCGAAAGAAATTTTATAAATGTTTTAGTACCAGATTTTAAAGGAAACATTTGGGTTGGTACCAATAATGGATTGTATAAATTTTCAATCAAATCAAATTTTTTTAGTCCGGTAAACACCATATTAGGCACTCCAACAAATGCTGTTTTTTCATTGGTTTTTGATAAAAAAGGTTTGCTGTGGATGTCAACCATTGATGCTGGATTGTTTGTAATTAATACACTTAACAAAAAATGCAGTAAAATAAATAGCGATAATTATAGCGCCAGAGATGCTTCCAGTTTTGTTGAAAATGTGAGTTGCGATAAAGAAGGAAATATTTGGTTAGCCACTGGATTTAATGGAATAATTATTTATAACCCCAAAACCAATGAATGGAAAAAATATAAGCACGATATTTTTGACAATAAAAGCCTAGCTGACGATAAAACACAAGTAATTTTACAAGACAAATCTGGACTGTTTTGGATTGGTACCGACCGCCATGGAGTAGATAGAGTTAGCGCTAATTCCGATAAATTTGTTTCTTATATTCAACAGCCAGGAAAACCAAATTCTTTATGTGAAAACGATATTGGTGTAAGCGTTGAAAATAAGCAAGGAAACATTTGGATGGGTAGTAAAAATGGCTTGATTTTTTTTGACAGAAAAAACAATGCTTTTAAATGCTTTAAGCAAGGCGAAGCAAACACAAATGCTATTTCAAGCAATATAGTTTATAGCATTGCGTTAGATTTAAACGATAACTTGTGGGTAGCAACCGAAAATGGTTTAAGTTATTTAAACACTAAAACTGAAAAGTGGACTAATTATTTCAATAATAAAGCTGATTCAAACTCATTGCCAAACAATACCATATTTGATATTTTTGTGAAAAAAAATGGTCAAATTTGGGGTGGAGCCAATGGAAGCATTTTTAGATTCAATCAAAAAACCGGCATATTTGAAAGTAAATATAACAACCCTAAAATTAAAAAACTGGAAAGTGATTTTTACTTAACTGTATTTGAAGACAAAGACAAAAACATGTGGCTTTCCAAAAGCCGGAATGGTATTTTACATGTTGACAATGAGTTTAATTTAATCAGAAAGTTTTGCAGGTCGGGTGGATTTAATGCTTCATTGGTGCATCAATTTGCTGAAGATAGTGCTGGAAATGTTTGGATGGCCACTAACCGAGGATTGTATAAATGGAACAAGAAAAGTGAAACCTTTTCTGAATTTAATAACCCAATTTACCATTTAAATGGCGATGTAAATTCGATAGTTATTGAAAACAATAAAACAGTTTGGGTTTCTACACCAAAAGGATTGAAACAAATAGTTTTTAAAAACACTAACGAAATAGATTATGTAAAAAGCTTTGATATTTCGGATGGTTTGCAAAGCAATGCGTTTAACAATGGTGCTGCTTTTACTTTAACAACCAATGAATTTTTTTTTGGTGGTATCAATGGATTTAACATTTTTAAGCCCCAATTATTTACCTACAATAAATTTGTTGCACCTATTCAAATATCGAATTTTAAAGTGTTTGATAATGAAATTCCAATCATTTATAACAATGGTGTAATTGATGAAATTATATTGGATTACAAACAAAATTTTTTCTCATTTCAAATGTTGGCTATGAGTTTTGATCATCCTGAAAAAAACCAATTTGCTTACCAATTAATAGGATTTGACAATGCCATGATATACTGTGGAACCAAAAACGAAGTTTCATATACCAATGTTCCTCCGGGCGAATATGTTTTACAAATTTTAGCAGCAAATAACGATGGATTATGGAACAATGAAGGCATAAAAATGAAGGTAAAAATTATTCCTCCTTTTTGGAAAACGCTTTGGTTTAAAGCAGTTTTATTCATAATTTTCAGTTCATTGATGTATGTATTTTTTGATTTTAAAAACAAAAAAAATAAGCAGAAAAATAAGCAGCAAAATGAAATTAACAAGCAAATAGCTGAAGCAAAACTATCGGCTTTAAGGGCGCAAATGAACCCACATTTTATTTTCAATTCTTTAAATTCCATTCAACATTTCATATCAGAATCAGATAAAGGCGAAGCGTTAAAATACTTGTCAAAGTTTTCAAAATTAATACGGCTAGTTTTACAAAATGCAACCAGAAATTCAAACTCAATTGAAGATGAATTGAAAATGTTGGGCTTTTATTTAGAACTAGAATCATTGAGGTTTTCGAGTAAGTTTTCTTACCATTTTATTATTGACGAAAAAATAATAAAAGACATCACTTTTATTCCCACCATGCTTATTCAGCCTTTTGTAGAAAATGCAGTAATTCATGGTTTGCTAAACAAACAATCGAAAGGCGAATTAACAATTGAAATGATTAGTTTAGATGAAAAGATAATTTGTAAAATAACCGATAACGGAATTGGCAGAAAAGCATCGGGATTAATTCAAGAAAAAAAGTTTTCAAATCACCATTCGTTGGGTATGAAAGTAACGGAAGAACGAATGAATATTTTGGAACAAATTACTAAAAAAAGCGCAAAAGTTAAGGTAATTGATTTAGAAGATTTAGAAGGAAATGCTATAGGAACGCGTGTAGAAATTGAAATAAATATTGAAAATTAACTGATGATAAAAGCTATTATTATAGAAGACGAAATAAGAAGCATTAAACTGCTCGAAAACTTATTGAAAGAATATTGTCCAGATGTGGATTTAATAGGTACAGCTTCCAATGTTACTAAAGCTTATGAACTTATTACAAGCCAAAAACCAGATTTGATATTTTTGGATATTGAAATGCAAAAAGAAACTGGATTTAATTTATTGGAAAAATTTGATGAAATAACTTTTGAAATTATTTTTACTACTGCTTATGAAAACTATGCCATAAAAGCAATTAAACTAAGCGCCATAGATTATTTATTGAAACCAATAGATGTAGAAGAATTAAAAGAAGCAGTTGAAAAAGTAAAAGCCAACTTTGAGGCACAAAACACGAACAAAAAGTTTGAAGCTTTGATTCAAAATTTGGGTAACAAAAACCTTGATCAATTTCAAATTGCTTTACCTTCGTTAGAAGGTATTTCGTTTGTGAAACTCAATGAAATATTGTACTTAAAATCGGATAGACAATACACGTTTTTCTATTTAAAAAATGGTGAAAAAATAATGACATCAAAAAACATTGGTAATTACGAAAAAATGTTAACAGAGCATAACTATTACAGAGTCCATCACTCGTCAATTATTAATTTGTCGGAAGTAAAAAAGTATGTTCATTCCGATGGAGGACATGTAATAATGAGCAATGGTGATCAAATTGACATTTCGAAACGGAAAAAAGAAGACTTTTTGAAAGCCATTTCACAAAAATAATTGATTAAATGACCAGTTGTAAATTCATATATTTCATTTGTAAAACTCAAACTCTTAAAGTATAATATTTAGTAAATTTGATTTGTCAAAAACAATATTAACTATGAATAGAAAACTACAAATAATAATCTTTTTACTTGTTTTTTTCGTATTAAATAATGAAAAATCAACAGCTCAAATTCAATGTCCAACCGACTTGATTTACGATTATAAAATGAAAACAGATGAAGTTTTTAGAAAAAATCAATTAGAACTTGAATCACAAATAAAAGACATAGTTCAAAACCAAAAAGAAAACGAAGCGAATAGTTTTTTACAAACTTCGGTTTATAATATTCCGGTTGTAGTGCATGTAATTCATAAAGGCGAGGCAATTGGAACAGGAACCAATATTTCGGATGCGCAAATTACAGGTGCAATTCAAGGTTTAAACAGCCGTTTTAGAAACTCAAATGCTACTGGAATAGACATGGAATTAAACTTTCAGTTAGCTGTAAGAGATTCTGCTGGTAATGTATCTACTGGAATAAACAGAGTAAACGGAACCGTAGTTCCAAATTATGGTACTGGTGGAATTAACAATGTTTTTTACTCTACTTGTGGAAACGAACAAGCATTGAAAGATTTAAGCAGGTGGCCAATAAAAGATTACTTGAATATTTGGGTTGTTTATAGAATTTGCCAAGGAAATATTAGTGGAATAGCCACTTTACAAACAGGTTCGAAATACGATGGAATTTGTATCGTTTATAATTTAATGACTCAATCAAACATTACATTATCTCACGAAGTAGGACACATGTTTAATTTATTGCATACTTTTCAAGGCGATGGAGGAAGTGTAACTACTGTAACAACTCGTTATTGTCCACCCGATACTTGCTGCGTAGATCAAGGCGATAGGGTTTGCGATACGCCACCACATAAACAAAACGATACAGATGCTGTAAATCCATGCACTTTGGCTGGTGTTTGGGCTAACTCTAGGTATAATATTATGAGTTATAATTGGAGTACTTTACCTTCGGTAATTAATACCACCAATGTTAGATTTACCCAAGGACAAAAAGACCGCGGTAGAGCAGCTATGTTAGCTACTTCTTTCCAACCTTATGTATTCTCTAATGGTTTAATTCCTGTAACTTTAAGAGATGCAGGAATTGAAACAGTTGTTTATCCTTTGAAAACCATGTACACTTCCATATGTACATTTCCAAATAACTTAACGCCAGTTATTAAACTAAAAAATTATGGAACAAATACGCTTACTTCGGTAACCATAAAATATAAATTAGATGCAGGAACTTTAAACACTTTTTTGTGGAGTGGAAGTTTATTAACCGATTCATTTGTAAACATTACACTTCCTTCGGTTGCTACTTCTCAGGGTTTTCATACTTTTTTGGCTTACACCATTAGTCCAAATGGATTTTCGGATGGTTATGGTTTAAACGACAGTGCCAATTGCACTTTTAATTACAAAGCACCACCAGTTTTTTCGTTGGCCAGTTCTATTTCTAATGTAACTACATGGGGTGGAAATAATGGTTCGGCTTCGGTTACTGTTATTCCAAAAATAGAAATAAAAGAAGATTGGGAAGGAACTACAGATTGGAATATTGAAAACGGATCTGAACGAAATAGATGGATGATTGGAAGTGCGACATCAAATGGTGGAACTAAATCTATTTACATTTCAAAAGATGGAATAACAAATACTTACGATACTTTTACTTCATCTATTACACATGTTTACAAAGATTTTTATTTTCCTATTGGTGCTACCAATATAAAAATAAAATTTGATTGGAAAGGAATGGGACAGTTTTTTAGTGGTTTTGGTACCGTAGATGGTTTAAAAGTTTACTTGGTTTCTACCGATAAACCTGTTACCACTTTAATAGAAATAGCAGCACCTTTTATTGGTACATATTGTTTGCAACCTAGTTTTAGAACAGATTCTATTATGGGTTTAGATTCCATTGCAGGTACTGCAAAAAAGTTGGTTTTTAGTTGGCGAAACAATCTTTATTTAGGAACTCAATCTCCAACTGCCATCGATAATATTATAGTTAGTTATAATATTCCAACTGTATCTACTTATACTTATTCTTGGAACACCAATCCCGTTCAAACTAACGCTACTGCAGTTGGTTTAATTGCTTCAAATTATACCGCTACTGTAACCAATAATAACGGTTGTGTTGCTTCCATAGCTTGTAATGTTGCGCAGCCTTTGCCAGTTAAGTTTATAAGTTTTAGTGGCTTTGCCAATGGCAATGATGCGATTTTAAATTGGCAAACTGCCAGTGAAATTAACAACAAAGGTTTTGAAATGGAAAGTTCAATAGATAATATTAATTGGGATAATATTGGTTTTGTAAATGGTTTTGGAAACAGTAATACCATTCGACTTTATTCATTTACAAACCCAAATACTTTTTTGCAAAACAACGATATTTATTTTCGTTTAAAACAAATAGATTTTGACAATACTTTTGATTTTTCAAACACCATAAAGCTAAATAAATACCAAATAGCTACACCAAATATTTCTGTTTATCCAAATCCAACAGCAGGTAAAATTATGATTGATATACCACAATTTATTCCAAACAGTTCTTACACTTTAGCAATATTTAACTCATTTGGCGAACAAGTGTTTAGTAAAATGCTTGTTGCTCCAAAAACCGAAATAACAACAAACTTAAAAAGTGGTATTTACTTCTATCAAATTTCCCATGAAAACAATCAAATAAACAGCGGAAAATTACTAGTTGAATAAACCAATTCTAACACTTTTTTTTACTGCAGTTCTAACTTCATTACATTCGCCTGTTAGTCCATGTGTAAACCTGCAACGCTGGTTCAAGCCTGCGGCTTGGACAAGCCAACAAAAACAAAAATGCCACATTCACTGGCATCTTGCGATTGAATGTATTGATAAACCTGTACGGGAGTTTGTAGAGACGTAACATGTTACGTCTTCAATAAAAAAGACGTTGAAATGCAACGTCTCTAAAATGTTATTGGTTAATTCAATGGTTTTTGTTTGCAAAGTAGAGAAGCAAAACATCGCATCTCTAAAGTGAATAAATAGAAAAAATTGTAAAAAACGAATAGGTATTATTCCAAAAACTTAGTTAAGTTCTAACAAAAAAGGTCGCCCCCCTGCTTTCGCAAGGTGTGCCGTGAATTATTTTATAAAGTGAGTTGCCTTTATAGAATAAAT
>JBMOGB010000008.1:0-38040 GCA_049318585.1 Bacteroidia bacterium
AAAAGCAAGATTTTATGCGAGATATTCATTCTATTTCGTTTGAAGAAACCGCTACAGAATTAATGGCTCTGTTGTTAGAATCGCACGAAATAAAACAGCATTGGCCGGTATTAAACAAAGCACAAAAAAGCTATGAACCCAAGTATGGTTTGTATGATTACGAAGACAGAAATGGAATTATTAGGCTAGGAGTGGAGTTGATTACCAAACACCGCCAAGCCAAGCCACTCATGGAATACAGCAGTAAAGTTCAGGCAGTGGAACATATTAAACAACTGGCTGAAACCTTTGATTTATGTCCGCAGTTTTGTGGCATTCAAACGCATTGCATTGACCCAAATTGTGCTTGTAAAAAGGAAGAAACTGTTTTTGTATATAATGCCAAAGCCAATGATTTAATCGTTCAATTAAGTACCAAAGAAAGTTATTTGATAACTGATATTGGAAGAAATAAAGAGGAGTATTCGGCCATTTATGTTCAAAAAGGAAAGTTTGTAGGAATGGGTTATGTGCCCAAAGAAATTGATAAAAACGATATTGACGAAGTTATTTTATACATCAAAAAATACAAAGAAAATTTCTTTATCATGAATCAAATTGTGGCTTTTGCCATGGAGAATCAGCACAAGGTTTTGTTGTTTGAAGAGGCTGCGGGTTAATAGGCAATTGGCAATAGGCATTAGACATTAGACAATAGGCAATAGACATTAGACAATAGACATTAGACAATAGGCAATAGGCAATAGGCAATAGACAATAGGCAATTGGCAATGCAGCAATTTACCTTACTAAAACCACATTTCCATCTACATATTTCTTTTTGCCATTGAGTAATGTAATTACAATTTTGTAAGTAAAATTATCGGTGGCATATTCATTTCCATTTATTTTTCCGTCCCAACCTTTATTAGTTCCTTCGAATACTAAACCACCAAAATGATCAAATATTTGCATAAAATAACTGGAAAAATTAATGCCAACAGGTTCAAAAACATCGTTTAAATAATCGTTGTTTGGTGTAAAAGCAGTTGGAACATAAATATCTAATCGGTTAAAAACAGACCTTGTTATTGAAAAAGTATCGGTACAATTGTTAGCATTGGTAGCAGTTAACAATATTCGAAATTGGCCGGTATCGTTAAAATAGCGACTGAAATTTGATTTAGTAATATTTAAATTTTGTCCGTTTATTTCCCAAACCCACTTGCGAATAGAAGTATCGTTGGAAGCAAAAAAAACTTCATCGTTTTTCATCCAATCGGTATTTGGATTAGCAGCAAAAATGGCGCTAGGCTTGGGAATAACCACTACAGTTTTATAAGTAGTATCGCTAGAGCAAACCAAGTTAGTACCTACCACAAACCAAGTTTTAGTTTGAGTTGCTTTTACAAATAATGCATTTCCTGTACTTCCACCTTCCCAAGAATAATTGGTTGCACCTTTTGCTTGCAAGCTAAATTTTTCATCTTCACAAACCGAGTCGGGACCTAAAAAGGTAACAACAGGTTTTGTTTGCACAATTACTTTCGATATTACAGCATCGCCAATACAGTTTGCGGCATTGGTTTCTGTCATGTATATAACAAAAGTTCCGGGTGTTAAACCCCAATCTATTCCAATATCATTGGTGCCTTGTCCGTTAACAATAGTTCCGCCATTAACCTGCCAAAAGTAGGAAGCACCAACATGTAAATCAACTTTATACCTTACATTTGTTTCACCCACACAGGCAGTATCTATAATTTGCCCATAGGTTTTAAAATGTAATAGTATTACGATTACTAAAAATAATATTTTGGAATATTTATTCAAATAGTTATTGTCTAATGATTGATTTTTTTTTAAATATATAACTATAAATCAATGTCGTTTACTTAAGCTATTTTATCATAAGTTATTTTCGTTTCGACAAGCTCAACGACCGCAAACACTAGCATCGGTCATTGAGCTTGTCGAAATGTTTTTTTCTTAATTAAACTACATTGAACTATAAATGGTTAGTTTGCTATAATTGGGTTAGCCGTAGGAATAGCATTAATAGTAAATGGTTGAATAGTTATAGGTGTTGTAGCTATAGAAGTTACAGCACCAGCCTCGGTTGAAGTTGGCGTAGCAGGTGTGGTAAATGCCTTAATTTTTAAGTTATAAGTTCCCGCTGCTTGCGCATTTAATATTGCGTATAAAGCAGCTATTTGAGCTCCACTTAACGATACAGTTCCAGTAGAAGCCGAAGAACCAGCAGCTAATGTTAAAGTTCCCGTTGCACCACCACCAGATACTGGTACATTTGAATTGTCATATAGTTGGTAAGTTAAAGTAAAATCTTGCCCAATTGAAGTAATCCCTTTTATGTTGGTAAAGTTGGCTACTACTGCATCTAATGTTCCTGGAGCTGAACCCAAAGCAGCACAAAAAGGTATTATAGAATTGGCGGTAAAAGTTGGTGTAGGATAAACACTTAAACTTAAAGTATTTACTTTATCACAACTATTTACTGTTTCGGTAACTGTTAATGAACACGTTTGAACTCCACTTGAAGAATTGGCAAATGCATTGGTATAAATTGAATTTCTTGTTCCACTTAAACCTTCACTTCCAGCTGTTAAAGTTCCTGCCGAAAATGTTGTTTCATTCCAAGCTATGGTTGAAGTAACATTTGTAGCCGAATTGATGTTAAATACATAACTGTTTCCAGTCCACATGTTTTTTTGTGCGTGTGCAATAAAACTCATTGCTGAAAGCACTAAAACAAATAGTGCTATTTTAATTTTCGAATTGTTTTTCATGATTGTATGTTGTTTAAATTTTTTAGTTTGCGTTTATTGAATTTTCTGATGGATATGGATGAATAGTTATGGCTTGTGTGCTTGTTTTTTGGCAGCCTAAATTACTCAAAGCTCTTAAAGTTACAGTATAATTCCCAGTGCTTGAATAGGTATTTGCTAAAGGACTAATCATAGATGTGGAAGTAATTCCATTTCCAAAAGTCCATAAAAGCGAATCGATACTTCCAGAAGAAATGGTGCTGGAATTGGTAAATACTGTTGGTGTGCCAACGCAATAATTACTTGAGGTAAAGTTAGTGCTTGGAATAGCACCAGTAACAACAGTAAAATTGTAATTGCTATTGCTATTATTGTTTAGCGAAAGAGAACTTAAGTCGCAATAACGCTCATTAACCAAACCGCCAGGCGCTAATTTTGCAGCACTATATTTTGAAGTAAATACATAAAAATAAATGGTACTTGAAAGGGCTGGAACAGGAATTTTAGCTGAACCATTTGTACCCGAAAAAGTTAATGGAACCAAAGTAGAAGTAGTAAAAACATTGGTTAAAGAATAACGCAAATAAGCATTTTCGGTTACATTTAAAGCTTGGTTTGAGGTTACATTAACAGTAACAGAATCGCCACCATCGCAAACAATTGTTGGGTTTTGAACTACTACTGAAATAACAGCAGGATTAAAGGTGGTTTCCCAAACTGCTACATAGTTATTGCCTGTAGAATCACTCACATTTACTGTGTAATAATTTCCTGAAGTTAAGGCTGGCAAAAAACCACTTGAACCTCCAGATCCACTGTTATACATTGCTCCTACAATTGGCGATGAATTTGGGTAAATAATTGAATCAAAGGCAAACAAAGTAAATGGTCCTAAATATGGTCGCCAATTGGTAGTGTAATTTGGTGAAGCTGCAGTTCCAATTGCAAATTCCCACTTTGCTTGTCCACTTGTAGTAGTAGTAAGTGCTTGTAATTTATATTGCCTGAGTTTTCCTAAAACAGTTAAGTTATAAGTAACATACGTTGAATAATTTGCAGCATCGGTACCCAAAACAAGAGGTTGTCCTTTTGTTGTTTCACAACAATAAAGCAATATAATTACCCAAAAAACAATATAAATAATGCGTTTTACCAACCCCTTTAAATTTTGGCACTAACATACTATTTTCTAATTAATTGTGCAGTAATTTTTTTATTAATTATTTTCCTTCCAATTCTTCTAATTTCCAACTGAATAACATGGAGAGTTCTTTGGCTTTTTCAATGGCTTTGGCAGCAATTGCACCTTCAAAATTTTCATTTACTGTTTCACAAAATAGTTGTAACCAAACATCAAAATGAGGCGATTTAATTTGTTTATTGCTATGAGCATCGTAAATATTTCCTTTAAATCCTGGTTTGTCTAATAAAATAAAACACCAAAATTGTTTCATTCTTGGTAAATGATGTTCCCAATTGGTGTTTATAAAAAAAGGTGCTAACACTTCATTTTTTTGAATTTTAGTATAAAATTCTTCTACTAAAAAATCAATAGCTGTTTCTGAAATAATATCGTTCATGTTTTGAAAAATAAAAAAGGCTGTTTTGAAAATTATTCAAACAGCCTTTTGGGTTATAAATTGGTGTAAATAATAACTACGTTTTTTTTAGCTTATCGAAACAAAATTATAATTTTGGAATAGGTGCTAGCTGCTGAATATTAATGGCAAAAGTAGCATTGAAAGTATTGAATTGATCAGCCGAAAATGAATGATTATACTCAGCACCAAAAGTAAATGGCAACATTTTAATTCTAAAGCCCAATGAGGCTCTTGTTGAGTTCACTGTGTTAGAAAACGAAACTGGATCTGTAACATTATCATTGAATTCTTCATATAAAAGACCACTTTTTCTAACCGATTGAATAGGATAAATTCCTTTCATGGCTATTTGCGAAGTAGCACTGTTAAAAGTTACTCCCAAATAAGGCGTAAAAACGCTTAATTTTTTTGAAATAATAGCTCCAAACTGATGCCCAGAAGTTGTAATAGCTAGTTTTTGAGAATTTTTATATTCATTTACCGATTTTGCTTCTGGAATGTTTCTATCTGCATCTAAAAAATTATTACCAAAAGCATACTCTAAACTGCTATTGTTAAAAGTATATATTCCTGAAATATCAATAGGCAATTTATCAACACCCCAAATCCATTGAGAAATAGAATGTTTTACCCCAAAACCAAAACCACTCGATGTAAAGTCACCACTTTGAATTGGCATCATTCTAAACATTATTTCTGTACCTTTTACTAAACCCAAACTTAACTGAACAAAAGGAATAGCACCCAATGAAACAGGGCTATTGGTTCCACTAAACGAACTAATTGTATCAATATAAATTCGTTGAGATGTATTAAGTGGATTTAAAGCAGAAACAGCAAACCGAGTTCCACTTCCCTCTCCTGCTATGGTTGGTTGTTTGGTATTTCTGTCGCCACCAATTGGAGTTAATAAAAATTCACTTTTAGGGTCAGAGTTCAATCCAATTCCATTTAATGTATAGCTCTTTGAGTCATCTCTAATTATGGATGCTCCAATTCCAACTCTAATATCAAAACCAAATAAACCCAATGGCTTTGCCGTGCTATACCAAGCATCGTTTACACCACTTGCCAAACCTTTGGTTACAGGTTGTAAATAAGCACCTACTAATTTACTAGCATCTTGTTTTCCTGCACGAATAAAACTTGCTGCTTCCATTTGAGCAGATGCACTTTTTGAGCCAATTAATATTGCTGCAATACAAAGTGTTTTTATGATTATTTTTTTCATATTCATTTCGTTTATTTTAGCAATAATAAGTTCATTTAATTGCACTCACAAAAAAAATTTAAAAATACCGCAAACTACGTAGGTGAAACTTAACTTTGTATAAGGCTATAAATTAATTTACTTTGCAGCCGAAAATTTTTGTATTTTACAGTGTCGAAAAAAATAATAATCAAATCTCAAGAGCAGATTGAAGGAATAAAAACAAGTTCCATTTTAGCAGCTAGAACTTTAAAAACTGTTGCAACTTTTGTTAAACCAGGTGTTACCACTAAATATTTAAACGATATTTGCAATCAGTTTATGCGCGATAACAAAGCCATTCCTGCTACTTTGGGTTACAGAGGTTACCCAGCCGAAACTTGTATTTCGGTAAATGACGTAATTTGTCATGGAATTCCTGGTCCTTATGTTTTGCGCGATGGCGATATTATGAACATTGATGTAACTACTATTTTAAATGGTTATTATGGCGATACTTCTACCATGTTTTCCGTTGGGCAAATAAGTGAATACGCTCAAAACTTAATAAATGCTACCAAAGAAAGTTTGGCTATTGGCATAAAACAATGCAAGGCTGGAAATAGAATTGGTTATATTGGAAATTCTATTGACAAATATGTTAGTGCTTTGGGCTATTCGGTGGTGTATGAATTTTGCGGACATGGAGTTGGTTTAAAATTTCACGAAGAACCAGAAGTTGGGCATTGCAGAACAGAAGATTTAGGTCCAGAAATGGTTCCTGGAATGACGTTTACCATTGAACCCATGATTAATGCTGGAAAAGCAAGGGCTAAAGTTGATAAAAAAGACAAGTGGACTGCCAGAACCATTGATGGAAAATTATCGGCTCAGTTTGAACATACCATTTGTATTACCAATTCTGAACCGTTGGTTTTAACCGATTTAGACAATGAATTTGTGATTCCAAAAAGTGTTTTTTAAATTTTAAATATATATATTTACAATACCATGAAATTTTATAATCATAAAAAGAATTTTTTAGCCATTGAAGACAATAAATATTGTAGTTACAAAAACTCCAAGTTTGTTATTCAGTCTGCACCTTACGAATATACTTCAAGTTATTTAAGTGGCTCGGATAAAGGACCAGAAGCCATTATTAAAGCAAGCCAATTTGTAGAACTTTACGATGAAGAATTAGACCAAGAAAGTTATTTATTAGGGGGAATTTGCACTTTACATCCCATGGATTTTAAAAGAAAAGTGGATGCAAAAGCTGTGAAATTAATTGAAGAAGAAACAGCGAAATTAATAGCTGACAATAAATTTCCGATTACTTTAGGTGCAGAACATACCATTAGTTTGGGTTGTGTAAAAGCGGTAAAAGAAAAAACGCCAAACGTTCATGTTTTACAAATAGATGCACACAGCGATTTACGTTCATCGTATAACGATAATATTTATTCTCATGCCAGTGTTATGTTCCGAATTCAAGAGTTAGGAGTTCCTTTAACACAAATTGGAATCAGGGCGCAGTGCATTGAAGAAGCCAATTTAATTAAAGAATCAAGCCATATCAATACATTTTATGCGCACCAAATTCGCAATAATCCAAATTGGGCCGATGAGGCCATTGCAACGCTTGGTGAAAATGTTTATATTAGCATTGATGCCGATGGATTTGACCCAAGCATAGTTCCTGCAGTTGGTACTGCCGAACCAAACGGAATGCAATGGAATGAAACCATTCAGTTTTTAAAAAAAGTAATAGCTACCAAAAATATTGTAGGTTTTGATGTGGTAGAAATTGCGCCAGTAAAAGGAAATATTTTAACTGAATACACCATGGCTAAATTGGTTTACAAACTAATTGGCTATTTAACTTTAAAAAGCATTTAACTAGTTCATCAATCAATCAAATTCACCAATAATTTTCCCCTAAACTATGTTCGCAACTTTAAGTGATATTTTATTTTATTTTTTCGGTAAAAACATTCCTTTACCCATTCAAACCTTTGGTTTGTTGTTAGGATTGTCGTTTGCTGGTGCATTTATTACCGCTGTAAGCGAGCTAAAAAGAAGGGAAAAGTTGGGTTTTTTGAAATCAACAATTACCAAAGTTTGGATCAATAAAAAATCGACAATAGTTGAAACAATTACTGCTGTAGTTACTTGGGCTTTTATAGGTTATAAATTGCTAGAAGCAGCATTAGACTACGATGCTTTGGTGCTTAATCCGCAAGAGTTTATTTTATCGACCAAAGGAAGTTTTTTTGGTTTATTTGCTGGTGCAGCTTATGGATATTATACCATTTTTAGCGCTGATAAAAAATTAGGAGATAAAACACCTAAAGAAATAGAACGTGAAATGTTTCCGCATAACCACATGTGGAATATACTTTTTATAGCTGCCATTACTGGAATATTAGGCGCAAAAATATTTCATAATTTAGAAAATATGGATGAACTAATAGCAGACCCAATTAATGCATTGGTTTCGTTCAGTGGTTTAACTTTTTATGGTGGATTAATAGTAGCTGCTGCTTCGGTAGTTTATTATGCTAAAAAGAATCATATCAATCCCATTCATTTATCCGATGCCATTGCACCAGGATTGATGTTGGCTTACGGAATTGGACGAATTGGTTGTCACTTGAGTGGCGATGGCGATTGGGGAATTGTAAATTCGGCTTATAGTGCCAATGGTGCTGGCGAAATGATGAAGGCTGCGCCAGGGTATTTTCAAGCCAATGTATTGCCAAATTTTAGTGAATATTATGCCAACGAGTTTGGTGGTTTAGCAAATGTTAGAGCTATTTATTTTGAAGGTTGGAGTTTTTTACCTGATTGGTTTTGGGGTTTTAATTACCATAACAACGTAATAAAAGCGGGCGTTCAAATGACACAATGTACAAGCTCTCATTGCTACATGTTGCCAAATCCTGTATTCCCAACTGCTTTGTACGAAGCCATAGTTTGCATTCTTTTATTTATTGGCCTTTGGTTTTTTAGGGCTAAGTTTATTAAACCCGGAACTTTGATAAGTTTCTATATGATTATTAACGGAATTGAACGTTTTATCATTGAAAAAATCAGGGTAAATACAACCTATTCTATTGCCGGTTTTCACCCAACACAAGCGCAGTTAATTTCTACTTCCATGATCATCATAGGCGCTTTGATGTTTTATTATTTTTATACAAGGAAAACAGAAATAGTGGAGATTGGTGAATAGGGTTTGGTAAATTGGTTAATTGGCTTAAATCAAAACTTACTAATTTATTTGTACTTTTGGAGTTACAAAATAAGTAAATGAACTTAATAGAAAATCATAATATTGAAATAAATAACTTGTGCAAAGCTTATAAAGTAAAGTGTTTATATGCCTTTGGATCAGTATTAACAAATAAATTTAACAGTGAAAGCGATGTAGATTTAATTGTTGATTTTCTTGATTTAGATGTGCTTGATTACAGCGATAATTATTACAATTTAAAGTTTTCGTTAGAAAATATTTTCAAAAGAAATGTTGACTTATTAGAAGAAAAAGCAATAAAAAATCCCTATTTTTTAAGTACCATCAATCAAAACAAAATATTGGTTTATGGATAACAATATTAAAATATGGCTATTTGATATTTTAAATTCAATCAATGAGATTGAAAGCTATTTTGTAAATACTCCAAGAACATTTGAAGTTTATAGAAATGATTTAAAAACTAAACGAGCGGTTGAAAGAAATATTGAGATAATTGGAGAAGCAATGAGCCGAATTATGAAACAAAATGAAGATATTGCCATTTCAAATTCAAGAAAAATTGTAGATGTTAGAAATAGAATTATTCATGGATATGATACTGTTTCCGATGATTTAATTTGGGGAATTGTAAATAGGAATTTACCAATATTACTAAAAGAAGTTGAAGTATTGTTAGGAGAGTAAAACATGAAAACAAATTGTCAAACCCAATACATAACGCAATTTCTCCTATTAACTCTCCTCGCCAACAATTTGATGAATCTAATCTATAATTATTAACTTTAATAAAATCAATTAGCCTATCAATAAATAGCTAATCAAAGTATATAAATTTATTTTTTTTCTCAGTGTTTCTAAAGATGAATTATTTGCCTATGGTTGGTGTTTTCACCAAACAGTTTTGATTAGCAAATCAATGGTTGATTTCACTAAAATCAAACACTTTTCTTATAAAAAGCTTCGGCTACTAATAAATCTTCGGGAGTAGTAATTTTTATATTTTTGTAATCGCCAGGAATCAGGTTAATGGCATGTCCGTTTGCTTCCAACACACTGGCATCATCGGTAAAGTTTATATGGTCTTGTGCTTGGTAAGCTTCTTTAATTAAGTAGCATTTAAAAGTTTGCGGAGTTTGAATCAAAAAATAACCATCACGGTTCACGTTTTTGTTACCTAGTAAATCTACTTTTCTTATTGAATCCTTTAACCGAACTGCAGCAACAGCATTGCCTTTTTGGGCAGCTATTTCAAAACTTTTATTAATAATTTCAGTATTTATAAAAGGCCTAACACCATCGTGGATAGCTACAAAATCAGCATCATTACAATGCACCAAACCATTTTGAACAGATTCAAATCTGGAAGCACCACCAGCTACTATTTCATGTGGCAAAACAAAAGAAAATTGAGTACATAATTCTTTCCAAAATTCAATTTGATTTTGTGGTAAAACCACAATAATATTTGAAACATTACAGTTATAAAATGCTTCAATGGTGTGCATTAATATTGGTTTGCCAGCTAATAAAATAAACTGTTTTGGTAAATCAGATTCCATTCGAGAACCATTGCCACCGGCTACTATTAAAGCTATTTTTTCCATTAAAAAAAAGATTGTTAATTAGTTGAATTTTAAAAACAAAAATACTTTTTTGGTTGGAAGTTTGTTTAAAATAAAATAATTTTAAAATGATTTTTAAATAAAACCAATTTTTTTATATTGCAAAAAAATATTTGATGAAAAACAGACACCAATTCTTAGCATATTTACTTTTTTTATTTATTAGTTCTTGTGTAATTTATATACCAAATAAAACTGTACCATACAGTAAAACTATTACTTCGTTCAATAACAGTAATGGAATTGTAAGTGAAACTGATGTTATTGAAGGACTTGATTTACAGGGAAAACATCCTGAAAACACTGAGTTCATTACCGATTTAAATGTTAAACTATTTAAGTTTGGTTATTTTGCTGAAAACGTTAAAAATGGTAATCCAGTTTATGTAACAGAAGATTGTTATGAAAAATATATTGCTACAAAAGATTTTGTTCAATTCAGGAAACTTGAATATTTTAATGATCAAATAACTTTTAAAGGCTTCAACGTAAAATTAGGATCAAATAAATCGACAAAACTTACCAAAAAAGATTATGTCATTACTAATTTTCAAAGTGGAGGTATATTTTATTCCGATGCCAAACAAGCTCAAATTAGTCACAACATAAATGTTGTTGGTACCCATTTAAGTATTAATTATTCACGCCTTTATAAAGATGCTAAATATTTAACAAGTGTCTATTTTTTAGATGATTTCCCTCAAAAAGAACAAGTTGTTTCATTTGAAATTCCTTCCTATTTAAACATTGAAATTATTGAAAAAAATTTGAATGGATTTTCAATTGAAAAAACAATTACTAAATATGATTTGGATGATGCAGATTTTAAGCCATTTTTGAATAAAGAAAGGACATCGGATAAAGTAACATACATAACTTATAAAATTAAAAACACCATTGCTTTAAAAAATGAAAGATATAAACCTGGATATTCCCACAATGTTCCTCATTTAGTAATTTTGGTAAAATCTGTTAATGAAAAAATTGCAAAAAATTTCAGTAAAGCACCTCCTAAAGACGATAAAATAACGATAGCAGAAAAAAAGGAAACTGATAAAATCAAAAAATCAAAAAAAACTCCTAGTACTTTTAAAAAATCAAATACTAAAAATAAAGTATATAAAACAGTTCCATTAATAGCTAACACAAACGATTTATATGCTCATTATTCACAAATAGTAAGCCAAGTAGAAAATGATTCTACTGTTTTTGCTAATAAATTAAAGCAAATAGTACTAAATAAACTAACCGATATAGAAAAGATAGAAGCAGTATTTTATTGGGTTCAAGATAATATAAGGTATGTAGCTTTTGAAGATGGAATTGCTGGATTTAAACCCGATGCTTGTCAAAATGTATTTAATAATAAATACGGAGATTGTAAAGGAATGGCAAATTTATTGAAATCAATGTTAACTAGCCTAGGTTATGATGCTAGGTTAACTTGGATTGGAACAAAACATTTAAACTATGATTATTCAATTCCAAGTATTTTAGTTGATAATCACATGATTTGTACTGTAATTTTAAATGAAAAAAAATACTATTTAGATGGAACTGAAGGATTTATTAGTATAGATGATTATGCAGATAGAATTCAAGGCAGACAAGTAATGGTTCAAAATGGAGATAACTATTTTATTGACACAATTCCAGATTTACCAATAGAAAGAAATTTGCATTTGCGTAAAGCAACTTTTACTTTAAATGATAATATATTTGATGGACAATTAGTTGAAACTATTAAAGGTGAAAGCAAAACTAATATATTAAGAAATTTCTATAATACAAATACAAACAAAAAAGGAACATTTTTACAAGATGAAGTAATTGACCAAAATGATGTAGATATTGATGCATCGAATATTAAATCGACAAACTTAAACGATAGAAAAAATGATTTGACTATATCATATGATTTAATAGTGAGTAACCATTTAATTTCAACTAATGATGTGATTATGTTGAAGCCCGATTTTAACAGAGAGTTTTATAATAGCAAGGCAGACAGCGGGAGATTTTTTGATTTACAATTCAATCATAAAATTAATTATGAGTATGATTTTAAATTTGAAATACCAAGAGGATATAAAAAAGTGTATAAACCCGAAAATTTAATAATAAAAAATGAGGAGTTTGAAATTCAATTGATTTATGAAATTGTAGATAATTATATATCGTACAAAAAAAATATTCTTATAAAGAATGGGCGAATTACAAAAAGCAATTTTGGGAAATGGAATAGTGCAATTGATAAGCTCAGAAATAATTACAATCAATATGTTAAGTTAACTAAATAAATATGGAATATAATTTTAAAAGCACAATGAAAATTAATTTAGTTATTCTGCTAATTATTGGTATTAGTAATTTGGTTTTCAGTCAAAAAGCTAAAACTAATACCAAACTAGACCAACTACATAAACTTCAAAAGGAAGATACCGAAAATGAATTTAAAAGTTCTGCCATTCCTGAAAAGTATAAAAATGAATCGCTTATTTTAGTTTCAGAAAAATTGAAAGTAACAGAGAAATATGGTGAATTCACTATTTACAAAAGAAACAGAATTAAGTTAAATGACTATAAATCTTTAGAAACATTTAGTAGTTTTGAATTTAACGAAAATGACGTACTAGAAATTATTATTGAAAAAGAAAATAATATTAAAGTAACTATTGATTTAAAAGATGCTGTTTTAGCTGAAAATGTAAAAACTAGTAATTTGAAAATTAACAAATTAATAGAAACAGAAAAAGTAAAAAAGATTGCAATAAATGGTTTAGAAATAGGCGATATTATTGATATATCCACGCTTTATACTAGCTATAATTATAAAAGTAATTATTTTATAAACTTAAAAAACATGCCAATTGTGTTTTTGAAAAATGAATTCAATTTTTCAAAAGGATATGTTGCATATTTCAGATCATTTAATGGCGCAAAGGATATAAAAACTTCTACTTTATTGAACAAAACCAACATGGTTTATGAGCAAAAAAATATAGACAAAAGAATTGAGGAAATTTTAGATTATGAATATCTTACAGAACCCTACTATTTTATAGAAATAGTGTCAAATTTGGGTTTGAAAACCAATGGAAAAAATGTAATTAATAAATTAGATGATAAGGTTTTAAAAGAAAAGGTAAATATGATGTTTGCTCCTTTTGAACAAAGTGATTATTACTATGATTTTTTAAAAACAGATAAAATTTATGAGTTATCGAATGAAGAATATGTAAAAAAATACTACTATTTCTGTAGAGATAATTATTTTTTAACTGAACTCGCGTTTAATTCCGATCCTGAAGTACAGAATTATAAAATTATAAATAAATTTATTACTCATTTTACAAAAAGGAATATCGAATTTGATGTTTTGTTATTGTCATCTAAATTTAGAGGTTCAGTAAAAGATGTGATTAATTTTGATGATTTCAAGTATGGTATTAGATACAAAATAGACGATGAATATCATTATATCACATCATTCAACAAGAACAGTAACATAGACGAAATTGGTGATGATTTTGAAGGAACTGAGGCTTATGTTTTTTATAACGTAATGAAGAAACGTAAAATTAACTTCAATATTGAAAAACTTCCAGAAAATAAGGCTAATAATAATTTTTATAATATAGATATTGTTGCAAATTTTAGCAAGAATAATGATTCGCTAAACATTTTTTCGACTACAATTGTAGGAGGACTTGAGAAACAAACAAACACATTTAACTTACTTGATAATAGAATATATTATGATCTATTTATTCAAAAATATGAAGCAAAAAAACTATTGAAAAACAAATACTTTTTTGTTGAAAATGAGTATGCAAATGGGAGTAAAGAATTTATTGATTCGGAGGAAGAACGTTTGAAAAATTATTTTTATAATACTTTAGATAAGTACAAATATGAAAGTATGAAAAAAAATACTCAAAGCGAATACCAAGTTTTAAAATATTATGATTACACAAAACTGAATGACAGCAGGAATGACACTAATTTAAACTTATCATGGTCAGAAAAATTTTCAATTGGCAGCACATTACAAAAAGCTGGTAATAGTTATGTTTTTGAAATTGGTGATGTGTTAGGGCAACTTTTTGTTGTTAAAAACAATGATGATAGAAATGTAAGGACAAAACCATTTTATATAGATTTCAACAAAAATTTAAGTATAACATCTACCATAAAAATACCTATTGGTAAAAAAGCTATTGGTATTGAATACTTAAATTTAAAATTTAGCAATAAAATAGGTACTATTACTTCAAAAGCCACTATTGAAAACGGAAATATTATTTGGAATTTAACCAAAACTCAAAACGCCTTCAAGTACAATAAAACTGATTGGAAAGAATACATAAATTTTACAGATTTAGTTTTGCAATTAAACAATGCTAAAATAATTATTGATTAAAAAAATGAAAAAAATTACCTTAATATTCTTACTTACTTTTTTAGTTTCAAAATTTGTAGTTGCTCAAAGTGGCATTGATGTAGCTTTTGTGCCTTTTTTTAAAAACTATTTTAGAGAACCTATAATAGAAAGACTTTATCCTAATCAGTTAGGGTTGAAAATTGGCTTTTTTAAATGGGAAAGAGAAGATATGATGCGTTCCTTGAATTTGTATTATGCAAGTTCATCAGACGTAATAAAAACCGACATTTATGATTATTTTGATAGGTCGTATTATAAAAGAGATTTTGATTATAGTAATAAAGCTTATATTTTAAACTATGAAATATATTTGATTAACACCGAAATTGATATGAAGACTAATTTTTACTATAAAGTTATCTATTTTGTTGGGTATGTTGAATCATCAATTAAAGGCGCTACAATTGTACCTATTACCGCTAACGAATTTGATGCTACAAAAGAATACCGTCTAAAAGATTATGTTTATTCTGACTTTATTTTTGGATACGGATTGGGTGCTGGATTCCAATATAATTTAACTAAAAAAATTGGTTTTTATACCGACATCAATACCAATGTTGGTTTGTATGGAAGATTTCAAAATATTTCTAGTATAGTAAATATAAACGTAGGTACTAAAATAAGAATCAAGTAATTTCGAAAAAAAAGCCAAATTTATGTTACTTGAAATCAAGCAACATAAATTTGGCTTTTAAATTTTAGGTGTTTTATTTTTATACCAAATGCTCTTACAATTTAGTTAAAAGATGCGAAGTAATTTTTTATCAAGACAATGAACAAAATCGTTTCATAGCAATAGTTATGTAACTATTTTTTGAAGAATTATTGATAAAAAAGAACAAGTAGATTTGACTAAATTATATGGGTATTTGGTATTACTTCAATTCAAAATCAACAGCGCCAATTTTAAATCCTTCAGCAAATAATTCAGCTTTATATTTCCCAGCAGAAAACTCAGTTCCTTTTGCCCAATAAATACTCACATCTTGCGCTTCTTGAGTAAATTCAACCACTTTCTTTTGAGTATATAACGATGCTTCGCCTTGATAGTTAAATGTAGCTGTTCCTGTAGCTTGGTTATATAAAGTAGTGCCATCTAAACTCGAAATTTTTAAAAATACTTCTTTGTTTCCTTTTTCTGCCACATAGTTTTCGGCTATTTTAAAAGTCAATTTTATTTGTTCTACTTGCTTGGCTTTCATGGTTTCTTTTTCCTTGCCATTGCTGCGCATTTTAATACCTGTAACAATTAGTGCCGAAGTGTTTAACTTAGCACCAATGGCCACCTTATTTTTTAAGCCAACGTTTTCCATGCTCAAGTTTTCGTTCGAACGTTTTTGATTATCAATATTGCCTTTTAGCTGATAATTTTCTCGGTTCAACATTACAATTTGACCGGAAAGAGAATCAATTTGTGTAATATATTTTTGCTTGTAATAGCGCAATTGTTCTATTTCTTCTAGGGCTTTATCTAAGTCCAATTTGCTAATTTTATCTTGCGATAAAAGGCGCTTAATTCTATCGGCATACACCTTTAAATCATTGTCTTTTTGACTTACCAAACTATCTAATGAAGCATTTTGACCTTTGTAACTTGCTAACTCATTATTGGTAATGTTTAATAAAGAATCTAACGAGTTTTTGGCTTCTTTGGTGTCAAACAAAACCTCTTCGGTAACTGCTAATTTCTGGTCGGTTTTAAAGTAATTGTATATAAAAAAACCATTCAATATGGTTAATATTCCTACTAATGCCCAGGGTATGAAAATCGCTAAACGATTTCTTTTTTCTTTATTTTCTTCCATTTCGCACAAAAATATAAAAAAAAAGGAATCTTATGATATTTATGGAAAACTAAAATTTCCTAATTTGCTATTTGGCACAATAAATTTTTAAAATAATTTGCACTGAAACGTAACCTACTTCCATACCAACTAAACATTTCACCATCTACCAATATTATTTTTGCCTTTGGCAATAAGTCTTGAATTTCGCTAATATGCTTTTGTTGAAAAGGATAAGGTTCGCTAGAAAGTAATACAATACTTGGATTTTTATCAATTAAATCCTGTTCAGTTATTGTTACATATCTTTCTGTATTTTCTGCAAATACATTTTCGAAATTTAGAATTTCAATTAAATGATTAATAAAAGTATTCTTGGAAACTACCATATATGGTTTTCGCCAAATAAAATAGGCCACTTTTTTGGGTATATTTTTATGCTCACTTACTGAATTTTTCAATTGTATAAAATCCATTTTTATTTGATGAATCATTTGTGCAGCTTGGTTTTTTTTATCAACCATTTCAGCTACTTCATTCATCATTTCATACGAATCGTTCAAAGTAGTAATATCGCTCATCCAAACAGGAAAATGCTGCATTAAATACTCTATTTGTTTTTGCTCATTTTCTTCTTTGTTTCCAATAATTAAATCGGGTTTTAGCTGAGCAATAAGGTCTAACTTTAAGTTTTTTGTGCCACCAATAATGGTATTGCTATTTCGTTTCTCCTCAGGATGAATACAAAATGTAGTTTGACCTATAATTTCATTATTTAAACCCAAATTATATAAAAATTCAGTTTGTGATGGAACCAATGAAATAATGCGTTTTGGAGGAAACGGAATGCTAATTTTGCGATTCATTTGGTCTGTAAATATTTTTGTTGTCATGGGGCTATTGTTTTAAAAATACTTATGCTTTAATTGCATTACAAATGTATTCAAATTTTAATCAACAAATTTTTATTTTAAATATTGAAAAATAGCAATTTATATCACCAAATTTTTACTATTTTGTTATTCATAGCCATGGTTTTGCCACGCTTTAACGGCAATCAATTAATAGTAAAACAAGAACCTTACGATGCAAAATACTTTAAAAATTATGTGGAATATTTTAGGGGAAATCCGTTAGAAATAGAACTACGGCCAGCTACCAATTGGCGATTTTTAGTGCCATTAGTTGCTAGTTATTTGCCTTTTTCTGCGCTTACTTCTATTAATTTAATAAATGGTTTGTTTTTGGCTTTTGGGTTATATGTTTTTTATGTTGCTTTGCAATTTTTAAACATTCCAAATAATAAAATATGGCAATCTTTATGGCTCTTTTTGTTTTCATTTCCCATGTTTTATTATTCCAGTATTGGCTATGTAGATGCTGCTTTGTTTTTATTTATAGCACTAAGTATTTACGCTACATTTAAAAAACAAGAATGGCTATTTGTATTGGCTATTTTATTAGGATTATGCGTAAAAGAAACCATTGCCATTAGCATTCCGTTTTACTTTTTTTACCATTTTAAAAACAACAGAAAAAGTGCGGTTTTTGTAACTTTATGTACTTTTATGTTATACTTATTTGGAGTTTATTTAATCAGAAAATTTGCACCAATATCGTTAGAAACCACACGCAATAATTTTTGGAAATTTGATTTAAATAGTGCTTCCATTAATTTACACAGGTTCAATTCTTGGTTCAGTGTAATTTTAAGTTTTGGCTTGGTAGGTTTATTGTTTTTCAAACAATTGTATTCTAAATCATTTGGTCAAATTACTGAAAACCCTTTGTATTTAGCCTGTTTGGCTTCTATTGGAAGTGCATTGTTTTTATATTTCCTATCCTATTTCTCTACCATTGCCGATGGCAGAATAATATGGCTTTCGTATTTTTATATGCTTATAATAGTTAATAGTTCATGGACAATAGACGATAGCAAATAATACTTTTCCTAAGGACTATCAACCATTGCTTAAAAACTAAACTACATTCTTGGTCTCCAAGCTATTTCTGCAGCACCTGAATCAATTACAACTTTGCGAGAAAGCATGAATAAATAATCACTCAAACGATTTAAATATTTTGGAACAATAGGATTTACTTCGGTTTCTGTGCTTAAATGAACCACCAAACGTTCTGATCTTCGGCAAATACAGCGTGCCACATGGCAATGAGAAGCAACAATATTGCCTCCCGGCAAAACAAAACTTTTAAGTTCGGGCAAAGATTTATCCATGGCATCCATTTCGTTTTCTAAAAGTTCAATATCGGTTTCAAAAATATCGGGAACTTTCATTTTGCTCTTATCTGGGTCACTAGCTAAAAGGCTTCCAATGGTAAATAATCGGTCTTGAATTTCGGCTATAACTGCTAGTGTTTGTGTGTTTGTTAAACTGTCTTTTATTAAGCCTATGTATGAATTTAATTCATCAACAGTGCCATAACTTTCTATTCGCAAATGAAATTTTGGAACTCTAACACCGCCAATTAACGAGGTTTGACCAGCATCGCCAGTTTTGGTATATATTTTAAACGACATAATTATATTTAATTACAAACTGCAAGCAATATAGTTTTATTTATAAATTTGGAAAATAAAAAATGGAAGAAATTGCTGCATGAAAAATATTGAAATAGAAAGGCTCAAAACAAATTTGAATGATTTAGAAAAACAATTTGACGACTTAGACATCAACGAATTTGAGGAACGTTTATTAAATATTCAAGATGAAGTAATTGCTTTTAAAGCCATGTGTTTGCCCACTGAAGTTATTGCTTTTGATGCGATTTTGAAAAGAATAAAAACCATAAAAAAGAAAAATAATTTTTACGAAGAGCAAACTGGAAAAGACCGCATGTTTCCTAATTTAAACGATTCCTTGTTGAATGAAAGTTCATTTTTAGATGATGATTTGAATGATGACGATCTTGAATAATTTAATGATGAACCAAAAAAACAAGCTGTTTCTAATAAAATAAAGAGAGTGGGATTTTTAAAAAACTTGAAAAATATTGTGTTGATAATTTTTAAAGAATTCGGTACTTTTATAAAAAGATTTATAAACCACTCATCAAATTATTTAAACTGGTTTTCAAAGAGAATTTGAAAAAGGCTTACTTAGCTTTGATTTTATATTAAAAGACTAAAGCGAAAAGAAACAAAACAAAAGATAAAGCTAAAGCTACCTTTTACTTTATAAAAAAGATATTGAGGCTTTCGTTATGTTTATTTATTTATTTATTTTACCACTAGTTTGGGGCTACCCAAAGGTTGTTCCTCCTGAACTTAACTTTTAGCCCAAAATATGCATTATAAAATCTATAACAAGTCAAGTCTACTTCAAATCAGTGTTTCCATAAATTTAAAAAACGTAGCGCTGCAATGTTTTTAAATTTATGGAACTGATTTATTGTATATTTAACTCTCATAACGAAGTTCTAACGCGTATTCTGGGTTTAACAAATACTTATGTTGACACACATGCAATAGCAATCTGGACGGAGTTGTTCTTTTATTGATGCTTAAGTTAACGCATTTGCAAACTATAGGGAGAAAACCTTTATTTTATTTAATAAAATTTCAAAATTAAGTTGACGCCTATGCAATTAATTGGAACTGATTCAATATATGTGCGGGAAATGTAGAGACAAGGCATAAGGCATACCTAGTCTCTACTACATTAACAAAAACAATTACAGTAGCAGTCGTGAAAAGTTTTTAAAACAGACGTGACATGATTTTAAAACCTGTCACGTTACTTTCACTACCAAACCATTTTGTATTAACACCTGTTTTACCAAATTAATAATTTTTATTTATTAAGTTTTTATTTGTTGTTCTTAGTATTACACTTGCACATTAAAAAACAAAAACCCATGAAAAAACATTTTTACATTTTAGCTATTATTTTATTAAGCTTATTAGCTACGGAAAGCAAAGCGTCTCACTTAGTGGGCAGCGACATTACTTACCAATGCACCAGTTCGCCTAGCGTTTACAAAGTAACCATGAAAATATACAGGGATTGTGCAGGCATTCCTTTATGCCCAGGTTGTACCAATGCCATTCCAAACGGAACAGTAGCTAGTTGTACTACTTCAAGTTCTGGATGGAGTACCCAAATTGTTGGTGCAACAGGTGCATGCACTGGAGTAAATTATGGTTCTTTTACTTTAACTGCAGTTAGTGCTTCAAGTGGTTTTGATATTCTTCAAACTTGTACAGCATATACAACTATTTGTACCAATTGTAATACTAGAACATCAGGTACATTTAGCCCAGGAATAGAAGTATATACTTACGAAGGAAATGTAGATTTAAGTGGTATTCCAACTAGCTGTTGTAATGTAACTCTTGGAGCAAATACCTGTTGTAGAAATGGTGCTTTAACTACGATAAGTCCTGGAAGTTTTCAAACTGTTTGTACCGTAAACAGGTGCCTATCTGCTTGTAATTCTGCACCCACATTTACTAACGATGCTGCAGCTATAGTTTGTGCTGGGGTAGATTTTGTTTATAATTTAGGGGCCATGGATCCTGATGGCGATTCGTTAAGTTATGCTTTTGGAGCATCGTTACAAGGAATAGGAAGTAATGTAACTTATTATCCTCCTTATTCTGCTAGTTATCCTTTTCCTTATTTTGGAGCGCCCAATGCTGGTGCAGCTTACCCAGCAGGTTTAAGAATTGATCCAGCAACTGGTGATGTGTTATTTAGACCATTGGGTGTTTTTGTATCTAATTTGGTAATAGAAGTAACCCAATGGAAACTAGTAAGTGGGGTTAGGGTATATGTAGGAATGACAAGAAGAGATGTTCAATTTCAAACCCAATTCTGTCTATCAAATAAAGTTCCTAGAATAAAAGCATATAAAAATAGTATTATTCAAACGAGTTTAAGTTTTAGTGTTCAAGCTGGACAACCAATTTGTTTAGATATTGTAGCAGAAGATCAATTTGACTTAATAACCTCACCACCTATAAATGCTGATACTACCGACATGAAGTGGAATAACCCTGGGTTATATATTCCTGTAATGGCTAATGCTACTTTTTTTAGAAATTATGTTTTAAGTCAACGCCCAATGGTAGGACCAAAAGCCGATAGTTTTAAATTTTGTTGGACTCCACCAATTGGTGCCATTAGAGCAGAACCTTACCTATTAACAGTTACTGGTAGTGATCGTTTTTGTCCTGTAAAAGCTTTTGCAACTCGAGGAATCACCATAAAAGTAGAAGCACCAAAAACACTTACAATAGACAGTACTACCAAACGCATTTATTGTAATAACCGAATTACTAGCACCAATTTAAATTACAGTACAAGCTTAATCAATATGCAAACTGGTAATGTGTTTACAGTTCAATTATCAGATTCATCAGGCTCATTTGCCAACGCTACAGCCATTGGAACTACAACCGCCACAGATACTGTTGGCTTTATTCCTATTGCTATTCCAACAGGTTTATTTGTAAATAGTAATTATAAAATAAGGGTAAATTGTAGCTCAGATACAGTAAATAAAGGAACTCCTTTTGCCATTAGTTTTGTTACAGGATTTAGCACACCAGTAATTACCAATAATAGAGATTCGTTTTGCAAAGGATTAATAAGTACTTTTAAAGTTACTCCTAACACTGCAGGTTTAACCTTTAAATGGTTAAAAAATAATGCAATTATAGCCAACCAAACCAAAGATAGTTTATTGGTAGATTCAGCTTATACCTACCGTGCTTTGGTTAGTAATACTGGCTGCACCGATACTTCCAATGCCAAGTATTTAACTGTATATCCTAAACCTATTGCTGGCTTTACTACCAATAATATTTCGCAATGTGTAAATGGAAATAACTTTATATTTACCGACACTTCTAAAATAGCATCGGGAAGTACAAGCAGGTTATGGACTTTAAATAATGCTGATACATCCACCAGTATTATTACTAACAAAACGTTTATTAATGCAGGAAATTTACCGGTAAAATTAGTTTCTATCAGCAATTACAATTGTAAAGATTCCATTATAAAAACCATGTATGTAAACCCTAAACCTATTATGGGCTTTACCATTAACAATACTGCTCAATGTTTAAACGGAAACAGTTTTAGATTTACCGATACTACTAATATAGCTTCAGGATTATTAATTACCAGAACATGGAATTTTGGAGGTGGAGCAAACGATGTTTCAACTGTTTCAAATCCTACAAAAGTTTATACTGTTCCTAATATATACGCTGTAAAATTGGTGGTTGGAAGTAATTTTGGATGCAAAGATTCTATAATAAAACCCATTTCAGTAAATCCAAAACCACTGGTTGGTTTTACTGTTAATAGTGCGTTGCAATGCTTAAACAATAATAACTTTATGTTTGCCGATACTACATCAATTTCATTTGGAACATTTACCAGAAAATGGAACTTTGGTGGAGGTACAAGCGATACTTCAATCGTAACTAATCCAACCAAAACATATCCTGCAGTTGGAAATTATACAGTTAAATTAGTAGCTACTAGCAGTAATAATTGTAAAGATTCAATGCTTAAAAATGTTACCATTAGTGCCAGTACCACAGCTAATTTTAACATCAATAATGCATCGCAATGTTTAACAGGAAATAACTTTACCTTTACCAATTCTTCTGCCAATTCAACTAGCCAAACATGGACCTTTGGCGATGCAAGTAATTCTACCACTTTAAATCCTACAAAAACATATACCACAGATGGAAGTTATAACGTAAAATTAGTTGCAAAAAATGCTGCTAATTGTAACGATTCTATTACTAAAAATGTAACTGTAAATCCTCAACCAGTAGCAGCATTTAGTATCAATAATGCTTCGCAATGCTTAAATGGAAATAACTTTGCATTTACCGATAATTCTACAATAACAACAGGAACATTAAGTAGGGTTTGGCGTTTTGGTATTAACGATTCTTCTACCAATGTAAGTGTGAACAAAACGTATTTGAATACTGGAACATTTAGCATTCAATTAATTTCAAAATCAAGTAATAATTGTACCGACAGCATCACTAAAACAGTTACAGTTTTACCAAAAATAACAGCAGGAAATATATTAGGAAATGCAAACCCTAAAACCAGTACTACTCCATATTCTTATTCAGTATTAAGCCAACCAAACACCACCTATAATTGGACTGCCAACAAAGGAACTATTCAAAGCGGACAAGGAACCAATGCAGTAAGTGTTTTGTGGTCGAGCATAGGAAGTGGAAGTTTAACAGCTAAAATTACAAACAGTATTGGCTGTAACGATTCAACTGTATTGCCAATAAATATTACAGTTGGCATCAATAATTTAAGTTTAGACAACGATTTAAATGTTTATCCAAACCCTACCAAAAGCAGTATTACCATTACCAATAAAATCAATTTGGTGGGTAAAAAATACATCATTACAAACCTAATTGGGCAAACAGTTATTACAGGCAAACTAAACTTGGACGAAACGATAGTAAACCTTGAAACCCTTCAAAGTGGCGTTTATTTATTAAGCATTGATGGCATGAATAAACAAAGCATAAAAGTAATAAAAGAGTAGAGACGCGATGCTTCTCGTCTGCAATAAAACAAACCGATGCCTTCGCTACAAGCGAAGGCATCGGTATAGAAAAAAAACAGAAAATTGTTAAATAACCCATGAAAAAACTATTATTCCTTTCATTCAGTATTTTATTATTCTTAACAAGCCAAGGGCAAATAATTACAACAGTTGCGGGCCGTTCAGCAGATAGTGTTTCTGCTATTAATGCACCAATATATAATCCATATGGTATTGCCGCTGACGGCTCTGGTAATATATTTATTGCAGACTTTATTAATCATAAAATAAGGAAAGTAAGTGCTAGCACAGGTATTATAACAACAGTTGCTGGTAATGGAATAAGTGGTTTTGGAGGCGATGGTGCTGCCGCTACTGCTGCTAATTTAAATTACCCACAGGGCGTTTCTGTTGATAGATTAGGTAATATATATGTAGCAGATCAATATAATCACAGAATACGGAAAATAAATGCAATTACAGGTATTATTTCAACCGTTGCTGGTAATGGAATTCCAGGTTCAGAAGGCGATGGTGCTGCGGCTACTAATGCAAATTTAAATGACCCAATTAAAGTAACAATTGACAGTTCCGGTAATTTATATATTGTTGACAATGGTAATAACAAAATACGAAAAGTAAATGCAAGTACGGGTATCATAACAACAATAGCTGGTAGTGGAACATGGAATTATGGTGGAGATGGTGCAGCTGCTATTAACGCTTATTTTCGTTTCCCAGCTAGTGTAGCCATTGACGGTTTAGGTAATTTATTTATTGCAGACATGAATAATAACAGAATACGAAAAGTAAATGCAAGCACAGGAATCATATCTACAGTTGCTGGTAATGGAACACAAGGTTTTGGAGGCGATGGTGCTGCCGCTACTGCCGCTAATTTATACTACCCAATTGGTGTTGCTGTTGACGGCTCTGGTAATTTATATATTGCAGATTATAATAATCATAGAATACGAAAAGTAAATGTTAGCACGGGTATCATAACAACTGTAGCTGGTAATGGAATATATAGTTATAGTGGTGATGGAAATGCTGCAATTACTGCTAGTTTAAGACACCCACGTGGAATATCAACTGACAGTTTAGGTAACTTATATATTTTAGACGAATTAAATCACAGAATCCGAAAAGTGAATGCAAGTACTGGTATCATATCTACAGTAGTTGGTAATGGAACTGAAGGTTTTGGAGGCGATGGTGCTGTTGCAACTGCTGCTTATTTATATCAACCCTTTAACGTAGCCGTTGATAATTCAAGTAACTTATATATAGCTGACGCGAAAAATCACAGGATCCGGAAAGTAAACGCTGTCACAGGTATTATATCAACAGTAGCTGGTAATGGAACACAAGGTTATTCTGGGGATGGTTCAGCTGCCACCAATGCTAATTTAAATTATCCAAGTAGCATAAAACTAGATAATTCAGGTAATTTATATATAGCAGACCAAGGAAATTATTGCATACGGAAAGTAATCGCTTCCACTGGTATCATAACTACCATAGCTGGCAATGGAACAAAAGGTAATGGAGGCGATGGTTCAGCTGCCACTTACGCAAATTTAAATCATCCAATTGGTATAGCCCTTGACGGCTTTGGTAATTTATATATAGCGGATTTTGAAAACAATAAAATACGGAAAGTTAATGCCAGTACCGGTATTATATCTACTGTGGCTGGCAGCGGAACTTTTGGTTATGGAGGTGATAGTGGTTCAGCCACTTCTGCTAAATTAGCTTACCCAACTAGTGTTATTGTTGATGGCTCAGGTAATTTATATATTGCAGATACTTATAATAACCGAGTACGAAAAGTAAATATTGGCACAGGCATCATATCAACAGTAGCCGGTAATGGAACACAAGCTTTTGGGGGCGATGATAGTGCTGCTACTGGTGCTAACTTATATCAGCCTTATGAAGTAGCCCTTGACGCCTCAGGTAATTTATATATTGCGGATAATGGAAATAATAGAATACGAAAAGTAAATGCCATCACAGGTATTATATCAACAGTAGCTGGAATTGGAAATGCTGTTTATGAAAATTATGGAGGCGATAGTGCTGTTGCCACCGCTGCTAACCTGTTTCACCCAACCGGAATAGCAGTTGACAGTTCTAATAATTTATATATTACAGCTAATAGCAGAATAAGGAAAGTAACATATTTTAATTCTATTATTTCTAGAAATCAAACAATCTGTTTAGCATCAAATGCAGATAGTATAATAGCTAAGGCCCCATTTGGAAATAATACTTATACCTATACTTGGTTAAAAAGTACAACAAGTGCTACTGCTGGTTTCACTGCTATTCCAGCAAGTAATACAAAAAATTACAAACCATTGACTTTGACACAAAGCACTTGGTACAGAAGGCATTTGGTTTCAGATTCTTTTTCAGATACTTCGTCAGCAATATTGATAACAGTAAGTCCAAAACCTTCTGCTGGTTTTACTATAAATAATGCTAGGCAATGTGTTACTGGAAACAATTTTTTATTTATTGATACTTCAAATGTTTCATCTGGAACTATTACCAGAAAATGGAATTTAGGAACTGGAAATAACGATACTTCAACTTTAGCAAACATCAGTAAAAGTTATACAACAGCAAATACTTATTCAGTTAAATTGATTGTTACAAGTAATCATAATTGTAAAGATTCAATATCTAAAACGATAACAGTAAATCCAAAACCAACTGTTGGTTTTACAGTTAATAATGTTTCGCAATGTGTAAATGGAAATAATTTTTCTTTTATTGATACTTCAAGTATTTCAATTGGAACTATTAACAGAAAATGGAATTTAGGTAATGGAAATAATGATACATCATCTTTAGCATCTATTAGTAAAAGTTATGCAACAGCAAACACTTACACTGTTAAATTAATTTCAATAAGTAATCATAATTGCATAGACTCAATATCTAAAACGATCAGAGTAAATAATCAACCAATCATTGGAAACATCATAGGAACTGCTAACCCGAGCAGTTTAAATATACCATTTACTTATTTTGTTTTAAATCAAGCCAACATGGTTTTTGATTGGACAGTAACTAACGGAACTATTCAAAGTGGCCAAGGTACAAATGCTGTAAATGTAGTTTGGCCAACTACTGGAACAGGAAATTTAATAGCTAAAATTACAAACAATAATAGCTGCACCGATTCAGCTATTTTACCTATAAATATTACAACTGTTGGAGTAAATAATTTAAGTTTAGACAACGATTTAAATGTTTATCCAAACCCTACCAAAAACATTATTACCATTACCAATAAAATCAATTTGGTGGGTAAAAAATACATCATTACAAACCTAATTGGGCAAACAGTTATTACAGGCAAACTAAACTTGGACGAAACCATTGTAAACCTTGAAACCTTGCAAAGTGGTGTTTATTTACTAAGCATTGATGGAATGAATAAGCAAAGTATTAAGGTAATTAAAGAGTAGAGACGCGATGCTTCGCGTCTTCAATAAAACAAACCGATGCCTTCGCTCCAAGCGAAGGCATCGGTAATAAAACAAACGTAGAGACAAGGCATGCCTTGTCTCTAAGAAAACAAACCGATGCCTTCGCTCCAAGCGAAGGCATCGGTAATAAAACAAACGTAGAGACAAAGCTTACCTTGTATCTACATTATGCAAGCAACAAATATTGAACAAACAAAACATGAAACAAAATCTAAAAATAAGCATTCATCAACTGCTATTGGTTATTACATTATTAGTAGTAGTAAATGCTGCCTTTGCACAAGCACCAACCATTACTTCTTTTAGCCCAGATAGTGGTTCTATTGGAACTTTAGTAACCATAATCGGTACTAATTTAAACAGCCTAGATACCATAAAAATTGGTGAGGTTTCGGCAATAAAAATTTCGGCAACTAGTAATAGTTTAGTTGCCATGGTTATGCCTGGTGCTATTACAGGAAATATTTATTTAAGAAATAGTAGTGGTAATGTAACAAGCGATTCTGATTTTACTATTGTAGCCAACATTCCTCCAACAACTCAGCAAGGTAATAAATTAGTAGGGTCAGGAGCTGTGATTAATTCTGAACAAGTGTCATCAGTTAGTGTTTCCGCTGATGGAAATACAGCAGTTATTGGAGATCTTAGTGATAGTAATAATAAAGGAGCCGCTTGGGTTTTAACCAAAAATAATGGTATTTGGAATCAACAAGGTGTTAAATTAGTAGGAACAGGAAGTGTTGGAATAAACGTTTATCAAGGTTATGCTGTTAGTATTAGTGCAGATGGGAATACTGTTATTGTTGGTGGATTTGGGGATAATAATAACTTGGGTGCTGCATGGATTTACAAACGAAGTAATGGAAATTGGAGTCAGCAAGGTGGCAAATTAGTAGGTACAGGAAATATTGGCTCCTCTTTTCAAGGTAGCTCTGTAAGTTTATCTGGTGATGGAAATACAGCAATTGTAGGCGGTAGTTATGATAATAATGGTAAAGGTGCCGTTTGGGTTTATACAAGTAGTAATGGGGTTTGGAGTCAGCAAGGAAACAAATTAGTTGGATCTGGAAGTGTTGGTGTTTCAATACATCAAGGCAACTCGGTTAGCATTTCATCTAACGGTAATACTGTTATGGTAGGTGGCTATGGTGATAATTATGATAAAGGTGCCATTTGGGTTTTTACACGAAGTGCAGGAATTTGGAGTCAGCAGGGCAACAAAATAGTAGGTACTGGAAGCATTGGAATTGCTTATCAAGGATTTTCAGTTAGTATATCTTCCAATGGCAATTCGGCAATTGTAGGTGGAATTTATGACAATGGTAGAAAAGGAGCAGTTTGGTTTTATTCGAGAAATGGGGGTGTATGGAGTCAGCAAGGTGATAAAATCGTAAGTAATGAATCATCAGGAACAGTAGAATTTCGGGGTTATTCTGTTGGTTTGTCTGCAGATGGTAGTACGGCTGTAGTAGGTGCAAAACACGAACTTAATTCACCAGGTGCGGTATGGGTATATAAACGTATTGGAAATATTTGGATTCAGCAAGGTGGAAAATTAATAAGTAGTAGCTCAGCAGATGTTGTACCAGGCAATTCAGTCAGTATTTCATCTGACGGGAATACAGCTTTAGTTGGAGGGGTTTTTCAAAATGGAGCATTGGTATTTAGTGCTTCAGCAAATGCAAATTTAGTAAACATAACCCTAAGTAATGGATTATTAAATCCAGTATTTGATTCAACCACCCTTTCGTATAGTGCAAGTGTTAATAATGCCATAAGTAGTGTAACAGTTATTCCTACAAATGCTGATTCAAATGCTACAAACCAAATAAGAGTTAATGGTGGAATGTATGAACCTGTTTACAATGGAGTAATGTCAAGCGTATTATTATTAAATATTGGTAGTAATAAAATAGACATAAAAGTAACTGCTCAAAATAGAACTTACTTTAAAACATACAGTGTAATGATAAATAGAAATCTGATTGCACCAAGTGCAATGAGTTATTTACCAACATCGGTTGTAGCAACCAGAACCATTACCAATATAAATAGTTCGGTTACCTATTCAGGAGATTCAATTGCTAGTTTTAGTATTAATCCAGCTTTACCGAAAGGTGTTAGTTTAAATACATCAACTGGTTTAATTAGTGGTATACCAACTGTTACATTACCACAAACAGTATTTACAATTACTGGAACTAATAATGGTGGCAGCACTACAGCAAGTTTTACGCTAACTGTTAATCCTGTTTTAGCTATTCAGAAAGTAAACAATATTATTTTTTCAAACACTTATTTCAAGCCAAATCCATTTGCCAACACACTAGAAATATACTTTGAAAGCTATACCAAGGAAACAACGAAATTGATTATCATGGACGCAGTAGGTAAAGAAGTATTTGCTAAAAACATTCAAAGTACTATTGGAAACAATAACATTACAATTGATGAAATGGCTCACCTAAAATCAGGATTTTACTTTGCTCGTTTAGCAAATAATAATGGAATAAGTAAAGCATTTAAATTAGTGAAGGAGTAACGAAAACCGATGCCTTCGCTTGGAGCGAAGGCATCGGTTAATAAAACAAACGTAGAGACAAGGCATGCCTTGTCTCTACAATATGCAAACAAAAAATATTGAATAAACAAAACATGAAACAAAATCTACAAAAAACCATTCATCAACTGCTATTGGTTATTGCATTATTAGTTATAGGAAAAGCTGCTTTGGCTCAAGCACCAACCATTATTTCCTTTAGCCCAAATTCTGGTTCTATTGGAACTTTAGTAACCATTATAGGTACTAACTTAAACAACCTAGATACCATTAAAATTGGTGGTGTTTCAGCTATAAAAGTATCTGCTAAAACAGATACCCTTTTTGCCATGGTAATGCCAGGAGCAGTTACTGGAAGTATTTATTTAAAAAATAGTAGTGGTAATGTATTCAGTGGATCCGTTATTAGGATAGCTGCTAATGCTTACCCAAGTGTGCAACAAGGTAACAAATTAGTAGGTACAGGCGTTATAGCAAATTCAATACAAGGATTCTCGGTAAGTTTATCGGCAGACGGCAATACAGCCTTAATAGGGGGTTCTTTAGATAATAATTACCAAGGTGCGGCATGGGTTTTTACCAGAAGTGGTGGTACATGGAGCCAGCAAGGCAATAAATTAGTTGGTACTGGAAATATTGGTCCAGCAAAACAAGGTACTGCAGTAAGTATTTCAGCAGATGGAAATACAGCTATTGTTGGAGGACCATATGATGATAGTCAAGAAGGTGCAGCTTGGATTTTTGTTCGTAATGGAAGTGTTTGGAGTCAGCAAGGAAGTAAATTAGTTGGAATTGGCAATATTGGAGCTGCAGCTCAAAGTATTTCAGTAAGTCTATCTGCCGATGGCAATACAGCATTATTAGGTGGGGTTTCAGATAGTTTTATGTGTGGTGCAGCTTGGGTTTTTACTCGAATTGGTGGGGTTTGGAGTCAGCAAGGCGGAAAATTAGTGGGCTCAGGTTTTATTGGTTCAGCTCGACAAGGTAGATCAGTCCGTTTATCCGCAGATGGTAATACTGCTATTTTAGGTGGAAATGATGATAGTGTTGGTTTGGGTGCAGCTTGGGTTTTTACTCGTAGTTCAGGAGTTTGGAGTCAGCAAGGCAACAAATTAGTTGGTACAGGAAGTGTAGGGCATTCGCAGCAAGGTATTTCTGTGAGTTTATCTGCCGATGGGAACACGGCTTTAGTATCGGGTAATTATGATAATAATTACACAGGTGCAGCTTGGTGTTATACTCGCAGCAGTGGAATTTGGAGTCAGCAAGGTAACAAATTAGTGGGAACAGGAAGTGTTGGAGCGGCTAGTCAAGGTGTTTCGGTAAGTTTATCAGCAGATGGAAATACTGCCATGGTGGGAGGAGCAAATGATAATAGTAATCAAGGAGCTGTTTGGGTATATGCACGAGTTGGAAATGTTTGGAGCCAACAAGGTAACAAAAAAGTTGGAACAGGCAGTCTTGGAACAAGCATTTATCAGGGCTACTCTTTAAGTTTATCAGCAGATGGAAATACCGCCTTAGTGGGCGGATATGGAGATAATGGTTCACAAGGAGCAACTTGGGTGTTTGTTTCAGTATTATCAAATAATGCTAATTTAAATGGTATGACATTAAACTCTGGAACTTTGAGCCCAGTTTTTAATGCTAGTACTACATCCTATTCAGCATCAACAACAGCAACAAGTATAAGTTTTACACCAACAAAAGCTGAAAACAATTCAACCTTACAAATAAGAATAAACGGTGGAACATTTATAGATGCAACAAGTGGTTTTCCCTCAATTCCTTTAGCTTTAAACATTGGAGTTAATACCATTGAAGTGAGGGTAACGGCTCAAGATACTGTAACCTCAAAAACATATACTACTACAGTTACAAGATTTTTAACACCCACATTAACTTCTTTTACACCATCCTCAGGTCCTGTAGGTACTTTGGTTACAATAATTGGAACTAATTTAAATTTTGTTGATACCATAAAAATTGGAAATGTTGCAGCTATAAAAGTTTCTATCAAAAACGACACAATTGTGGCCATGGTTATGCCAGGAGCAAGTACTGGAAATGTTTATTTTGTTTATGGTGGTGGTTATACTGCAAGTAACACAAACTTTACCAAAGTAAATAGCCTACCTCCTAATGGCCAACAAGGTAATAAATTAGTGGGTACTGGTAATTCAGGTGCTTCTCAAAGGGGAAGATCAGTAAGGATATCTGCTGATGGGAACACTGCTGTAGTAGGAGGTTTTGCTGATAATAATGGAATTGGTGCATTTTGGTTTTATAATAGAAGCGGAGGAGTTTGGAGCCAACAAGGCAATAAAAGAGTTGGAACTGGAAGCATTGGGCAATCACACCAAGGTTTTTCAGTGAGTATTTCTGCAGATGGAAATACAGCCATTATTGGAGCACCCTGGGATAGCCTTTCAAAAGGTGCAGCTTGGATTTACTCACGAAGTGGAGGAGTTTGGAGTCAGCAGGGTAACAAATTAGTTGGTACAGGAAGTATAGGGCAGTCAAATCAAGGATTTTCAGTTAGTTTATCTGCCGATGGCAATACAGCCATAATTGGGGGAAAAAATGACAACAATAATGGACAAGGTGCAGCTTGGATTTTTACTAGAATTGGAGGAGTATGGAGCCAACAAGGTAGCAAACTAGTGGGTAATGGAAATTCAGGGCAAGCCCAGCAAGGTATATCTGTTTGTTTATCTGCCGATGGAAATACAGCAATTGTGGGCGGAAGTAATGACAATAGTGCAATAGGTGCAGCTTGGGTTTATACTCGTAATGGAGGAGCGTGGAGTCAGCAAGGTAGCAAATTAGTAGGAACTGGATATTTAGGAAATCCCAATCAAGGTAACTCAGTAAGTTTATCTGCCGATGGTAATACAGCCATCCTAGGTGGATTTGGTGATAATACCAACATTGGTGCAGCTTGGATTTTTAGCCGAATCGGATTGGTTTGGAATCAGCAAGGAAGTAAATTGGTCGGTACTAATAACATTGGTTCATCATATCAAGGTTTTTCGGCATCTCTAACTGCCGATGGCAATACTGCAATTGTAGGCGGATCTGGAGATAATAACAGTCAAGGTGCTGCATGGTTATTTACCAGAAATGGAACAAGTTGGAGTCAGCAAGGTAACAAATTAGTGGGTACTGGTGGAACTTCTACAGTTGGTCAAGGTAATTCCGTTTGTATTTCAGCTAATGGCAATACAGCTATTATTGGAGGTGATTATGATAATAATTTTCAAGGTGCAGCTTGGGTTTTTACTACTTTACCAACAAAGGCAGATTTAAGTGCCTTAACTTGTAGCTCGGGTATTTTAAGCCCAACATTTGTTGCAGTTACTACGGCTTATTCAACCAGTGTAACTAATGCTACCACAAATATTACTGTTACACCAACAAGAGTTGATACCAGTGCCAGCATACAAGTTAGAATAAATGGGGGAATATTTGCATCAGTAACTAGTGGCAATCCTTCTAATCCTTTAGCGTTAAATGTTGGAAGTAATACAATAGATATAAGAGTTACAGCTTCAGATACAGTTAAAACTTATTCTATAATTGTAACAAGATTGTTAGCACCAACAATTACTTCTTTTACTCCTGTTTCAGGTGCTATAGGAACTTTAGTAACCATTACAGGAACTAACCTGAATAATATAGATACCATGATTATTGGAGGTGCGCCTGCTATAAAAGTTTCGGCTTCAAATACAAGTTTAGTAGTTATGGTAATGCCTGGTACAATTACAGGAAGTATTTATATAGCAAATGCAGGAGGCGGTGCCACAAGTGGAACTAATTTCACTAAAATAAGTAGTGTTCCTCCTTTAGCTCAATTAGGCAATAAATTAGTAGGAACAAGCTTGGTAAATGGACAACAAGGAGTTAGTGTTTGTATAAGTGCAAATGGTAATACAGCCATCGTTGGTGGATTTGGAGATGCAGCTAACAATAATATTGGAACTCAAGTAACTGGTGCCGCTTGGATTTATACACTTAATGGAGGTATTTGGAGCCAACAAGCTAAATTGGTTGGAACTGGAAGTTTAGGTACTTATGTTTATCAAGGTTGGTCAGTCAGTATTAGTGCAGATGGTAATACTGCTATAATGGGTGCTAAAGGAGATAATAATGGGCAAGGTGCTGCGTGGATTTTTACCCGCAACGGAACTGTTTGGAGCCAACAAGGAAATAAGTTAGTAGGGTCAGGATATATCGGTGCAGCTGGTCAAGGTTATTCAGTAAGTTTGAACGCAGATGGAAATACAGCCATTGTTGGTGGAATTTTTGATAATAACTATTTGGGTGCTACTTGGGTTTTTACCAGAAACAATGGCGTTTGGAGTCAACAAGGAGATAAATTAGTGGGTACTGGAATTTTTGTAACTTCTGTTTATCAAGGAAGTTCTGTAAGTTTAAGTGCAGATGGAAATACTGCAATCGTAGGTGGTTATTATGATAATTATGGTAAAGGTGCAGCCTGGATTTACACTCGTAATGGAGGTATTTGGAGTCAACAAGGCAATAAATTGGTTGGCACAGGAGGTTCAATTTATAATTTTCAAGGTACATCAGTAGCTATTTCTTCTGATGGCAATACTGCCATAGTAGGTGGAAGCTATGAAAATAGTAATCAGGGGGCTGCTTGGATTTACACTCGCAGTGGAGGTATTTGGAGTCAACAAGGTAATAAATTAGTTGGAACTGGAAATATAGGTGCTGCAGAACAAGGAAACAGTGTTAGTATAAGTGCGGATGGAAATATTGCAATTATTGGTGGTCATTATGATGATAGTCAAAAAGGAGCTGCTTGGGTATTTAGTAGAAGTGGTGGTATTTGGAATCAAATAGGGAACAAATTAATTGGTTCAAATATTATTGGCTCAACTGCGGCACAAGGTCAATCAGTATCTTTAAGTGCCGATGGAAATACATTGATAATGGGTGGAGTAAATGATAATAATAATTTAGGAGCAGCTTGGATATTCAATGGAACACCAATAATTTCTGCATCAAGTTCAATGGTTGCATTTTCTTCTTGTCCTAATGTTGCTTCTAATTCTCAAAACTTCACTGTTTCAGGTACCAAACTTTCTTCTGATAGCATTTTAATTTCAGCTCCAGTTGGCTTTGAAATTTCAAAAACAATTGGTAATAATTATAGTTCAATTATAAAATTATCTCCCACTTTAGGAGTTGTTAGCAATACGATAATTTATGTTAGAATTTCTTCTTTAGCTAGTGGAGTTTTAGTAGGAAATATAGTTTGTTCAGCACCCAATGCTATATCACAAAATATAAGTATTTCCGGAACGTTATTACCAAAACCTAATACTGGATTTACTGTTAACAATCAAGCTCAATGTTTTACTGGAAATAACTTTATATTTAACGATACTTCCAATATCTCTTCGGGTTTATTAACAAGGAATTGGAATTTTGGAGCAGGTATTAGCGATACTTCTTCTATTGCTAATCCAACTAAAATATACAGTAATGCAAATACCTATCAAGTAAAATTATTAGTAACAAGCAATAATGGTTGTAAGGATTCTACGATCAAAACTGTTACAGTTAATCCGCAACCTAATATTGGTTTTACAATTAACAATACCACTCAATGCATTAATGAAAACAGTTTTTTATTCAGTGATACTTCGCAAATTTCGGTTGGAACATTGACAAGAAAATGGAATTTTGGTAGAGGAAATAATGACACCTCTAGTTTAAGTACTTCAAGTAAAATTTATTCTTCGGCAAATACTTATTCAATAAAATTAGTTTCAATGAGTAACAACGGATGTAAAGATTCCATCAGTAAAACTATTGTTGTAAATCCTAGCCCAAATCCAGGTTTTATTATTAACGCTGCTTCGCAATGTCTTATAGGAAATAACTTTTTATTTACTGATACTTCTACTATTTCATCAGGAACTTTAAATAGGAAATGGAATTTAGGAAATGGAATTTATGATACTTCTGAGTTGATAAACTTAAATAAAGTTTATACAACAGCTAATAGTTATTTCATCAAGTTAATTTCAATTAGTAATAATGGTTGCAAAGATTCCATTACTAAAACAATTGTTGTTAATCCGCAACCAAATGTAGGTTTTACCATAAATAACTCATCACAATGTTTAGCAGGAAACAACTTTTTGTTTACTGATACCTCCTCTGCTATTATCACTAGAAAATGGAATTTTGGATTAGGAAATAATGATACTTCGGCATTAACAAATCCAAGTAAAAGTTATTTAACTGCCAACACTTATTCAATAAAATTAGTTGCAACAAATACTAATAATTGCAAAGATTCTATCACTAAAACCGTAACAATTAATCCCCAGCCAAGCTCTTTAGTTAGTGCTATTGGAAACACTACTTTTTGTGTAAATGAAAGTGTACAATTAAAAGCAACAACTTCCACAGGTCAAACCTATTCATGGCTTAAAAACGAATCTTTGATTTCATCCAATAATGATAGTAATTTAGTTGTAAGCACTCAAGGAACTTACAAATTAATCACTAAAAATGCGTTTAACTGCTCAGATACATCTAATGGAATATTAGTGAATGTAAATCCTTTACCAAGTGTAAATTTTTTAATAAACAATCCTACACAATGTATTTCAGGAAATCAATTTAAGTTTACTGATTCTTCAACTATTTCAACAGGATCGCTAACAAGAAAATGGAATTTTGGTGAAGGTATTTCGGATACTACTTCCTTATCAAATCCAAGTAAAAACTATTCAACAGTGAATACCTATTTGGTTAAATTAATTGAAACAAGTAATAATAATTGTAAAGATTCAATTACTAAAAATGTAACTGTAAATGCCAGTGCTATTGCTAATTTTATCATCAATAATGCTGCGCAATGTTTAACTGGAAATAGTTTTGCTTTTACCAATAATTCAACCAACTCAACTACTCAAACTTGGAACTTTGGTGATGCAAGTAATTCAACTGTTTTAAGTCCAAACAAAACATATAATACTGCTGGAAATTTTACTGTAAAATTAGTGGCTAATAATGCCAATAATTGCCCAGATTCTATTACCAAAATAGTTGATGTAAATGCCCAACCAACTATAGGAACAATTGCTGGAAATGCTTCTCCAAATTCTATTAGTTCTCCATTTACTTATTCAGTGTTAAGCCAATCAAACAGCACTTATAATTGGGCAACAACTAACGGAACTATTCAAAGCGGACAAGGAACTAACTCAGTAAATATTATTTGGAATAGTGCAGGAACTGGAAATTTAAAAGCCAAGATTACAAATATTAATAACTGCACTGATTCAACCATTTTACCAATAAATATAACCGTTGGCACCAATAATTTAAGTTTAGATAACGACCTAAACGTTTATCCAAACCCTACCAAAAGCAGCATTACCATTACAAATAAAAATAATTTAGTAGGTAAAAAATACATTATAACAAATCTAATAGGACAAACAGTTATTATAGGTAAACTAAACCTTGACGAAACGATTGTAAACCTTGAAACATTGCAAAGTGGCGTTTATTTACTAAGCATTGATGGCATGAATAAGCAAAGTATTAAGGTAATTAAAGAGTAGAGACGCGATGTTTCGCGTATGCAATAAAAAATACCGATGCCTTCGCTTCAAGCGAAGGCATTGGTCTCGAGTTTGGTCATATTATAAAAAAAAGATGTAAAATATTTGTTTTACATCTT
>JBMOGB010000009.1:0-35959 GCA_049318585.1 Bacteroidia bacterium
TATATTTGATTATTGAAACACAAAACGGTCAACCTTATTTAGGCATTAACATATTATCACCATCAACTGACAACCATCAACCATCAACTAAACCTTATACTTTCCTTTACTTTTTCTAATATTTACCGATACAATTTTATACTCTGGGCACATTGCTTCGCTGTCGTGTTCATCGCTGGTAATAATGTTTAATAATACTTCAGGGAAATGGAATGTAGTACTTAAAATACCTTGTTTCACCTCATCAGTTATACGGGCTTTTACATCTACTTTTCCACGAGGTGATTCAATACAAACCATGTCTCCATTGGTTATAAAATGTTTCTCCGCATCTGCTGGATGAATCATTACCACATCTTCAGTAAGGATATGAACATTACCTGTTCTTCTGGTCATTGTGCCCGAATTATAATGCTCTAACTCGCGGTTAGTAGTAATAATATATGGATATTCTTTTTCGTGTTTGGTAATTTCATTACTTTCCTTCCAATCAAAATAATGGAATTTTCCTTTGCCTCTTTGAAACTCTTCCAAATGCAAAATTTCTGTATCTGTTCCGTCTTTTTTAACTGGCCATTGTTTGCCATTATCGCCTAATTCATCCCATTTAACACCAGCAAAAAATGGAACAATTTGCGAAATTTCTTCTAACATTGTTTTAGGATTATATGGTGGTTGTGGATAGCCCATTTTATTCATGATATCCACCATTATTTGACCATCACTTTTGGTTCCTAATAAAGGTTCCACCGTTTTTTGAACGCGTTGAATTCTTCTTTCGCCATTGGTAAATGTGCCACTTTTTTCTAAGAATGAAGCTCCTGGTAAAACCACTGTTGCGTACTTAGCTGTTTCGGTCATAAACAATTCTTGAACCACCAATAATTCTAAGTTTTCCATGGCTGCAATTACTTTGTTGGTGTTTGGATCGGTTTGCACCACATCCTCGCCCATTAACCAAAGCGCTTTTAAATTTCCATCAATAGAAGCATCAAACATTTCAGGAATTTTCAATCCTTTACCAAATGGAATTTTGGTGTTATAAAATGTTTCATATTGTTTGTTTATATCTGGGTCATATGAACTCATATAACCTGCACCTTGGTGTGGCTGACAACCCATATCGGCTGCACCTTGCACATTGTTTTGACCACGTAATGGATTTACTCCAACGCCTCTTCTTCCAATATTTCCAGTAATTAATGCTAAGTCGGAAATAAGCATAACTGTAAACGAACCTTGTGTATGTTCGGTAACTCCTAATCCATGGAACGACATGGCATTTGGTGAATTGGCATAAGCCAATGCAGCAGCTTTTACCAAGTTTTTATCTACGCCAGTTATTTTTTCTAGCTCATCAATATCTAGTTTTAAAATTTGCTCGCAAAAATCTTCGTATCCTTCTGTTCTGTCATTGATAAATTCTTTTGCAGCCGCACCTTCTGTTATTATAAAATACAACATCATATTTAACAATGCCACATTTGTTCCAGGTTTAAGCTGCAAATGATAAGTTGCATATCTTGCTAATTCAATTCTTCTTGGATCTATAACAATGGTAGTTTTGCCTTTCATGGCAAACTGCTTTAATTTAACACCAGTTACAGGATGTGCATCAGTTGGATTTGCTCCAATAACCATGATACAATCCGTGTGTTTTAAGTCAATAATGGAATTGGTAGCAGCTCCAGTACCAAATGATTTTTGCATGCCAAATGCAGTTGGCGAATGACAAACACGTGCACAACAATCAATATTATTGGTACCAATTACGGCACGAATAAATTTTTGCATTAAGTAATTTTCTTCATTGGTACATCTAGCCGATGAAATTCCAGCAATGGCATCTGGTCCATGTTTTCGTTTTATATCGGTTAGCTTATCAGCAATAAAAGTATAAGCTTCGTCCCAAGTAGCAGGTTCAAGTACTCCATTTTTTCTGATTAAAGGTGTTTTTATTCTATCAGGATGCTTGTAAAACGAAAACGCAAAACGTCCTTTTAAACAAGTATGACCTTGATTTACTGCTGCATCATATGGCGCTTGAATTGATTTTACTTGTCCGTTTAAAACCGAAACTTCTAAGTTACAACCCACACCACAATACGTACAAATGGTTCTAATTTTTTTATCAGCTACTATTGATTTTGATTCAAAAACATCGCTAATGGCCGAAGTTGGACAAGCTTGCGCACAAGCACCACAACTTACACAATCAGAATCGAAGAATGAATTCTCAAAACTTTTAACAATATGACTGTCAAATCCACGACCTGCCATACTTAATACAAATTCGCCTTGAACTTCATCGCAAGCACGCACGCAACGGAAACAGTTAATACATTTACTAAAATCGGAAGTCATGTAAGGATGACTCAAATCTTTTTTTCTGTCCAAATGATTTTTTCCTGCCGGATAACGAACATCGCGCACACCCACTTTGGCTGCTACTTCTTGCAGTTCACAATTGTTATTTACCTCACAAGTCAAACAGTCTAAAGGATGATCAGTTAGCACCAATTCAACAATGTTTTTTCTAAGCTTAGTAATTCTATCGCTGTGCGTATAAATATATGAGTTTGGAATAACAGGTGTATGACATGAAGCTTGTGCTTTTGCAGGCCCGTTGGCCACTAAAGCCACATCTACACTGCAAACCCTGCACGAACCAAAAGGATCTAAATTAGGCGCATCGCAAAGCGTAGGCACAAAATCTTTTCCCAAATGTCTTCTGGTAAAACTCAATATGGTTTCACCTTCAATGATTGAATATATTTGATCGTTTATGTATGCTGTTTTCATAACTAATTTTTTGATTTATAATTTTTGATTGAGGTTGGTGAAAACACCAACCATAGGCAAAAAATATTAACTATCTTATTTTTGTTTTTTTATTCTGTCTCTAACTGATTTTCAATTTGCTCTATCGAAGGTAATTGACTTCTGAAATTTTCCGGTAACGCTTGTGTTAATACATATTCGCTAATACCAATTGGTTTTTGAATATCTCTTAACGAATATTCGGCTTCTATTTTATCTTTATATTTACATAAAACTAAACCAATACTTGGATTGTCTTGCTCATGCCTTAATTGACTATCTATTGCTGATAAATAAAAATTCAGCTTACCAGCATATTCGGGTTTAAATTTTCCTGATTTTAACTCAACTACTATAAAACAACGTAAATGTAAATGATAAAAAAGCAAATCTATAAAATACTCATTTTCGCTAATCACAACTTGATATTGTTTACCAACAAAAGCGAATCCCTTTCCTAGCTCAATTAAAAATTTAGTAATATTATTTACCATAGCATTTTCAATTTCACGTTCTAAAGCATTCTCGTTCAAACCTAAAAAATCAAAATTATATGGATTCTTTAAGGTTTCAATTGCCAATTGTGATTGCAGCTCAGGCAGTGTTCCTATAAAATTAGTAACTGATTTTCCTTTGCTAAGGTAGTAATTGTTTCTTATATTTATTTCTAATTGTTCCCTGCTCCAGCCATTTAAAATGGTTTCAACACTATAAAACATTGCTTCTTCAAGGTCTTTAGTTTTCGAAATAATTAATCGATTATGACCCCATGGAATTTGTGCCACAGCTTGTGGCACAAATTCATTTTGCACACAATAAAATAAATACCACTGCCTCATTGCATATAAATTTCTACGCGAAAATCCTTTGATATTAGGGAAACTTAAAGCCAAATCTAAAGCTAATTGTTCTAAAACAGCATCTCCCCAATTAGTTTCTTGTTGTTTAATTACTATGCTTTTAGCTAAATACCAATACAATTCCATAAGCTGTGAATTAACGCTTATAGCTACACGTAACTGAGAAGTTTGTATTTTTTGTTTTAAACTTTTTAGCCAAGTTTTATATGTATTATCTAACTGCATTTATTTAAATTTGCTTGAGTTTGGTGTTCAAAATATAAAACTGTACTTTTCTTTGCAATGATTGAATATATTTGATCGTTTATGTATGCTGTTTTCATAACTAATTTTTTGATTTATGATTTTTGATTGAGGTTGTTGAAAACGACAATCTTTGGCAATTATTGGATGTTAATTTTTAAGTTCTTGTCTAATATCATTTGTTTGCAATCTCCCATTCTTAATGTTGGAAAGCCGATAGTATCTTTAGTTCCATCATGAGTTATTATTAGATTTAAAGTATCAGGTTTTTGATATAGTCTAGCATCATTATTCCAATATGGTGGGTCATAATTGAATACTTTAGAAGATCCTTTTTCAATACTTCCAAAATTCCATGTTGTTAATTTACCTTGAAGTTTGAATTCTATTTTTTCCAAACTTGATTGGTTTATTAATTTGACAAAAACTTTATTTTGAATTTTACCTTGCAATAGAAGTATTATCAAAACAGACGGAATATTAATCAAAATTACTATTACAGTGAAAAGCATCTTCAAATGAAGATTATTCCTGTTACTTATAACATATGATATCAGTAAACTTAGTGCAATTAAAGAAAGCCAAAAGAAACTTACAGTCCAGAAAAATCCAATGCCTTCAAGTTTTTTTAAATCCAAGGCGAATGCATAACGACCAATGGTCCAAATAATAAAAATGGACCAACCTCCAACAAAAGCTATAAGTCCAATATACCAACTTATTTTTAGTAGTATCTTATCTTTATATTCCATTCATTTTTAAATTGTTTGAACTCATTTGGTTTCTTCTCCAACAATATTTCTCTGTGTAATCTGTGAAATCTGTGGCTCTATTTTCTCTCAGTTGATGTCATCACCAACCAATATTTTTCTGTGTAATCTGTGGCTATTTTCTGTAGCTATTTCTCAAAATATTCTTCCAATTCTTTCTCAAAATATTTCATGGCATTTTTTATTGGCAATGGCAATCCACCACCTAAGGCACAAAGCGAACCAATTTCCATGGTTTCCAATAAATCGTTCATCAAATTCAAGTTGATTTTATGACCATCCTGCTGTGCTTTTTCTACTAATTCATAACCGCGAGTAGAACCCAAACGGCAAGGGAAACATTTTCCACAACTTTCGTGAGCAGTAAATTTAAACAAATGTTCAATGTATTTTATCAATGGGAAATCTTGAGGAATGCAAACTACAGAAGCATGTCCTAACAAAAATCCTTCTTTGGCAAATGAATCAAAATCTACTGAAAGATTTTCAATTTTACTCACAGGCACTAATCCACCAAGCGGACCACCAATATGCATGGCTTTAATGGGTTTGTTAAATCCACCGCCAAGTTGATTGATAACAACCGATAAAGGTGTTCCCATGTCTACTTCGTAAATACCAGGATTGTTAAAATTTCCATCTAAAGAAACCAATTTTGTTCCCGATGATTTTGGTGTTCCAATAGCTGCATAAGCTTTGCCACCATTTTTAAAAATGAAAGGCAAATTAGCCAATGTTTCTACATTATTTACCACAGTTGGTTTGTTAAATAAACCTTGCTGAGTAGGGTAGGGCGGTCTTACACGAACTTCTGGTCGTTGTCCCTCAATAGATGAAAGTAACGCAGTTTCCTCTCCACAAATATATGCTCCTTGCGCTTTGATTACTTTAAAATCATAATCAAATCCTGAACCTAGAATATTGTTTCCTAATAAATTTTCTTTCCTTAAATCATTGATGCAATCAGCAATAATATTCACTGATTCTGGATACTCGCCTCTAATATAAACCACGCCAAAATTAGCACCAGCAATATAACCAGCAATCATCATTCCCATGAGCAAAGCATGCGGACGATTTTCCATGATATACCTATCGGAATAAGCACCAGGATCGCCTTCATCGGCATTACAAACAATATACTTTGTTTCTGAAACTACGTTTTTGCACGATTCTAATTTAAAAGCCATCGAAAATCCTGCACCACCTCGGCCTCTTAAACCTGAATCTTTTAAATGACTCAATAATTCATCAGCAGGTTTTGAAATACAATCGGTAAATATTTTATAATATTCCGAAATTGCTCCGTATTCACTGGTTAATATGGGAGTTCCAATGCTGCCAACATGGTATTTTTCTTTCGAAATAATTTTATTTCCCTTGATGTCTTTGATGGCATCAATGTCATTTCCTGAATAGTTTTGGCCATCAATATGAAAGGCATTGTTTTCGTGGCAACGACCCAAACAACACATTTCACCTATTTCATTTTCGGAATAATTTTCACCTAATTTTTTATGTAAACCTTCTTGAGTTCCTGCAAGCATACAAGCGCTTCCATTGCACACATAAACTTTTTTACCTTGGTTTTCGGGTTTTAAAAAATCGTAGAACGATACCGTTCCATACACTGTTGATTTACCAATTAAAAATTCTTCTCTGATGCTTTCTAACTTTTCTAAACTAGGACTTCCAGTTTCAGCAGCAGCAATTCCAAGTTCTTCAAACAAGTTTTTTGACAGCCCTTTTCTTCCTGATAATTCACTTAAATTCTTTGACATTGATTTTCGTTTTATATCTTTTGTTACTCGTTTTATAAAGCAACTTGTATTTTTTACTAACAACAAATATAATTTTATTTTCAAATCATCATAGTCAAAAAAACGCCCTTTTTAAAATTGCGTTTTATTCGTCAACACTTCAATTTTTATTCAAATTATTTAATAAAAAAATTGTGTTTGAATACAAAATACCTTAAGTAAAACTTTCGTGCTATCATTTGAACGAATCGTGCTATTTTAAAAAGAATGAGAACGCTTATTCTTGAAATTCATTAAAATAGAAAATTACGATGTCAACAAACAAACCAACATTTAAAGCCCATTACGATAATTTTATCGGTGGCAAATTTGTAGCTCCTGTTAAAGGACAGTATTTCGAAAATATTAGTCCAATTGATGGAAAAGTTTTTACCAAAGCCGCTAGATCTGACAAGGACGATGTGGAATTAGCATTAGATGCTGCACATATTGCATTTGCAACTTGGAGCAAAACTTCTGCTGCTTATCGTTCTGGAATTTTAAATAAAATTGCAGATGTAATGCAAGCACATCTTGATGAATTAGCGGTGATTGAAACCATTGATAATGGTAAGCCAATTAGAGAAACTGTTAACGTTGATTTACCTTTATGTATTGATCATTTCCGTTATTTTGCAGGTGTAATTCGTGCAGAAGAAGGAACTATTTCTGAGCATGATGAAAATACAGTAAGTATTGTAATGCACGAACCACTTGGTGTAGTTGGACAAATTATTCCTTGGAATTTCCCATTGTTAATGGCTACTTGGAAATTAGCGCCTGCTTTGGCTGCTGGCTGTACTGTAGTGATGAAACCAGCTGAACAAACACCAACTTCTATTATGTGTTTAATGGAATTATTGAAAGATGTAGTTCCTGCTGGTGTTATAAATATTGTTACAGGTTTTGGTCCTGAAGCTGGAAAACCTTTGGCACAATCACCTCGTATTTCTAAAGTTTCATTTACTGGAGAAACAACTACTGGCCGATTAATTATGCAGTATGCATCAGAAAACTTAATTCCAGTTACCATGGAATTAGGTGGAAAATCGCCTAATATTTTCTTCCCATCTGTAGCCGATCACGATGATGATTTCTTTGATAAAGCCATTGAAGGTGCCGTATTATTTGCGGTAAATCAAGGTGAAGTTTGTACTTGTCCTTCTCGTATTTTGGTTCACGAAAGCATTTACGACAAATTTATGAGCAAAGTAATTGAACGTACAAAAGCGATTAAAATGGGTAATCCATTAGATAGTTCAACCATGATGGGCGCACAAGCTTCCAACGATCAATATGAAAAAATACAATCATATTTGAAATTAGGTGTAGAAGAAGGTGCTGAATTATTATGTGGTGGCGATGTGCAAAAACTAGATGGTGAATTAGCTGGTGGTTATTATATTCAACCAACTTTATTTAAAGGAAATAACTCCATGCGCATTTTCCAAGAAGAAATTTTTGGACCTGTAGTTTGTGTAACAACTTTTAAAACTACCGAAGAAGCAATTGCTATTGCTAACGATACTTTATATGGTTTGGGAGCTGGTGTTTGGACACGTGATGCACACGAATTATATCAAGTTCCAAGAGCAATTCAAGCAGGTAGAGTTTGGGTAAATTGTTACCATGCATATCCTGCACATGCGCCATTTGGTGGATATAAAAAATCAGGATTTGGTAGAGAAAATCACTTGATGATGTTAGGCCATTATCGCCAAACTAAAAACATGTTGATTTCTTACGATAAAAAGAAATTAGGTTTCTTTTAGTCAATAATACTTTCGATGATTGCTTCTCATCCAAAATGTGAGAAGCAATTTTTATTGAATTCAATACCAAAAATATTAAACGAAAGTTGCCTAAGAAAAATACTTTTGTAATTCTTAGTGAAACTGTTGCAAGCAAGAACAAAGGAAAGTTCCGTAGACGCGAAACTTTTGTTACTGTTCGAAATACGAACAAAATAAAGTTCCGTAGGAACGACCCTATGGTAGCCACCAGTGAAACTGGTGGTAACAATGACAAATAAACACCTTGAAAATCCCAAAACGTTTGCGCAAAGTCGAAGACTTTGCGCAAACGTTTTGGGATTTTCGAATAAAGGGCGCATTTTTTCATCTACCGTAAGGTCGTTCCGCTGGAACTTTTCAAGCGGATTAGTTCAAGAAAAAGACTCCCCAAAAGCTACTTAATACAAATACATTTATACCTACAAAAAAAGCATGATTCCTAGAGTAACCATAACACCCGATGCCATTGAAGTGGTGAAAGATTTGAAAATCAGATTTGGTGAATTAATGTTTCATCAAAGTGGCGGTTGTTGCGATGGCTCACAACCCATGTGTTTTGAAAAAGGCGACTTCAAAGTTGGCCAAAGCGATGTGTGTATTGGAACCATTGAAGGTTGCGAATTTTGGATGAGCAAAGACCAATTTGAATATTGGAAATTTACCCAATTAAATATTCATATAACTAAAGGAAGAGGTTCTAGTTTTTCGTTAGAAATTCCAATGGGATTGCGGTTCTTAACCCAATCAAGAATGTTTACCGCTGAAGAATTAACCAATTTAGAAACTTTGAAATTTGTGGATGATTAGTTCAATTGTTTTTTGTGAAGCAACTGCTGATATTGTTTTGGAGTAATGCCTTCGTAATGCTTAAACATTCTAATAAAATAATTGCTGTCTTCAAAACCGGCTTCGTAAGAAACATTTTTTATATAAATGTCTTTATTGGTTAAATATCGTTTTGCCAATTTTATTTTTTCTAAAATAATAAACTCCACAGGACTAATTCCCATCTCGTTTTTAAAAAGTCGGTATAAGGTGGATGTGCTTAAACCAGCATTTTTTGCTATGGATTTTAGTTCAATTTTATTGGTAATATTTTCCCTTATAAAAGAAACAACTTGCAATAATGCAAGGTTTGTAATTCGCACATTTCCCTCTGTAATTCCCTTTAAAGTTTGCGACTGAACAATTTTTACCAATAATTCCTGTAATGATAAATCGGCCAAAGTATCTTTAAAAATAGAAGTGCTTTGGCAAATATGGATAATTTTATTAATCACTATTGCCATGTCTTCGTTGTTCTCAAAATAAAAATTGGTTTCGTCTAATTGCCAAAAATTATTTTGTCCTTCCTTTGGATATTTTTCATTTAAAAAGTTAAGTGTATCCTTTATTTTTTTATGGTCAATGGCCAATGCCAAACACTGAGTTGGATTGTCGAATGTAGCTTCGGGAAAATCAATTTTCATTTCTACATTCGAAGGAATAATAACCGATTCGCCTGGCAAATAATCAAAGCCATCTTTATCGAACAGGTGCATTACTTTTTTACCTCGCAGCATGCTGGTAACCACCAAATCATTGAACTGTAAAGGCACCAGTTCCGATTTCTGATAAGTTTCAAATAAGTTCAATTCACAGTTTTCCAAATTGTAAATCGTTCTGTTTTCAATCAAAGTTTTTAACAACTTTTCGTTGGTTAAATCAGGCGATATGGAAACTGTTTTATTGCTCATTTTGGGTTTATAAAAATAATCAAAATTTTGAGAAAGAAAAATTTGGAAAATGGCAATAATTATTTATTCATTAGAACTTGTCTTTTCATTGTACAGCTTTTTCAAACTTCCTAGAGTATTTTGTTAAAAATAATGTACGATTCACTAACTGATAAGGAAGAAAAGGTTTGAAATTTAATAGCATAAACAAACAATTGAGTTTGTTATGGAAAAGTGATGTCATTTATCTAAAATATGTTTTTCTTAGCCATAAATCTTAACGCCTTCCCAACCTATAATGGCCATTTTTCTGGAATTTCCCCACATATAACCTCCAAACAATCCAGTAGATTGAATAACTCGATGGCAAGGAATTAAAAACGCAACTGGATTGCTGCCAATGGCTGTTCCAACTGCTCGTGCGGCATTTTTATTTTCTATTTTATTGGCAATTTCACCATAAGTGGTAAGCTGCCCAATGGGAATTTTCAACAATGTTTGCCAAACTTTAAGTTGAAAATCTGTACCTTTTAAATGTAATTTTATTTGATTCAGTTTTGCCCAATCATCATTGAAAAAATGCAGTGCATTTTGTTGGAATAAATCTTCTTTAAGAGAGAAATGTGCATTTGGAAAATGGTTTTGTAACAATGAAAATGCTGTTGATTCATCCTCATAAAATGCCATGTAACAAATGCCTTTTTGGGTAGAGGCAACAATTATATTTCCAAATATACTGATAGCAAAACTGTAATTTATTGTTAAATTTTTACCTCCATTTTTGTATTCAGCAGGAGTCATTCCTTCTATGTTTATGAATAAATCATGTAATCTACTTGTGCCCGAAAGTCCTGTTTCAAAAGCAGTTTCAAAAAGTGTAGCTTGCTTTTCTTTTAACAATGATTTGGCATATTCAACAGTAGTAAATTGTAAAAATTTCTTTGGACTAGTACCTGCCCATTCACTAAAAATTCTTTGAAAATGAAATGGACTTAAATTTACCTGTTTGGCTACATCATCTAAATTTGGTTGCTCTTTATCCCGATTTGTCGGGATAGATTTTATATAGGCTATGGCCTCTGCAATTTTTTGATAGTTAATGTTTTGTTGTTCGGTCATATTAAACAAATTTTATCCTGCAAAATACCATTGAAATTTGAGTTATAAAATCCGAATCTTGCTAAGGTTTTTATTTATTAAATCCTAGATTTTATACTTCGTACTTCATACTTTTTTTACTTCAATATCTTCTCAAATGCTTTTCGAGGACTTCCTCTAAAATATACTTCCCCGCAATAACAATAATCTAATTGCTGAAAAATTTTTAGCATGGCTAAATTGTCAAAATTAGTATCAGCTTTTATACTGTAAATATTGTTTTTTAAAGCAAATTTTTCTATGTGATTGATGGTTTTTTTAGCAAAGCCTTTGCCAACAAATTTATCTGCAACAGCTAATCTATGAAATACTACAAAATCTTCATCAGTAAGCCATTTTCCTATAATATTGGCATATTCAGGTTCGTTATTTATTAGTATTGCACAATAAGAAATGATTGTTTTTCCTTCCACCAACACAAAACCTTCCCCTTTTTCAATGTCGTTTCTTACATTAGCCATGTTTGGATAACCATCTTGCCATTGATTACTTCCGTCCTCTTTTCTGCGTTTAATAGCTTGTTCTAATATTTGCCATATTGCAAAGGACTCAGAAATTTCTGCTTTTCTAAATTGATAATTCATGGTTTATTTTAGTGATTTATTGCAAATATGCTTGACTATTTCCAACTAATTCCGAGTAGAAACTTTGCCATTGTTTTAGATAGATCTAATTGTGCAGAATTTGTCTGCACAAATTCAAACTTCTCATTGTTAGATATTTCTATTTTTGCGTTTTCATTCTGCACAAATTCGTTTTTTGAATTAAACGTTTCTAATATCTGAACAAACTTAGACGTAGAATAAGTCTCAAAAAAAGAAGCCATATTTTAAATATTGCGTCTGCTATATCCTTTTAGACTTGGGTCTTTGGTGCTTATATACTCCGATAGTTGGGTTACGAATTTATTATAGCATCGGTTTTATCATGCTTTCAATAAACGTAATTTCTTCTTCTGTTAGATTACAATATTATTATTGAACCTTTAATGGTATGATACTTTTCTGAGGTATGCCATTTTGCATTTTTGTCTTGAAAAATAATTTTAGCATTTTCTAGGGTTTCTTTAGCCAAGCTTATAGCATCTTCAAAGTTTTCTAAATTGTCTTGCCAGTTTTTTAAAGCAACATCATTCTTATCAGTCAAAACAAAATCGTTTTGATTCCAATCACAAATAATATCTTCATTTTCAATCCAAACATCAACCCAAACTTTGATTTTTTCATCTTGAATTAAAACGGCTTCTTTTTCATATCGAATAGCTTTCATTCTTTACAACATCGGTTTTATCATGCTTTCTATAAAATCTATTTCTTCTACTGTTAAACCATATTTATTATATAACTTTTGGTCAATTTCAGATACAGATTTTGTCCAATCTATTTTCGAGTTTTCTGAAAAGTCTTGAAGCGGAACATATCCCCAAACATCTTTATTGTTGTCTTGGGTTACTTTTAGTACTCCAAGCATTGCTCTAACAAATTTTGATTTTATATATTTTAAACAAGATTCAGCTTCTTTGTTGTTTTTAAAAGACCCAATACTAATAAATGACTGAGTATAGCCAACTAAAGGATTTCCAATCAACGGAGTTGAAAGTGTTTCCCCAAAAGCCCCAGTTCCATTGCTTTTTGGTAATATTATTTTGTACTTATTTAGATTATTGTGTTTTTCTAAATACTTTAATGGAACATATCGATACTTTCTTATGTTATTAATTAATCCAAGAATTTCTATGTCATCACTAGAAATTTTATTTTCCGAAAAAATTGATAACAGGGAAAATATTGACGTTGTTAACCTTTTTTCTCTACCATCACTACCTATGATTTTTTTAAATTCAGGATGATCACTATATAAAGTTTCTAAATCAAATTTGTTTTGTGTATTAACTAATTCATCAATAGATTTGAAATCTGGAGTTTTAAATACTCGTTGCAAAATAGAATTAAGTTCATCAAATTGAGAAAAAACTTCAATTTTTTCAAAAACTTGTTTCTTATCCCTTAGTGTTATTACTATTCCACCCTTTAAATCTATATTTAAAAAAACAGCACTACTTTTACTATCGTAAGAAATTACTTTTAAATGCTCATCATTTAACATTTTTTCATTCCATTCTTTAGGTGTTTTTCCCGCATTGAACAGAAATCTACCAGGCGTAATAAGTGCAACCTTATCACTTAATTTATAGGCTATATCCATAAATAAATGATATATTGGATTGTCACTAGTGCCTACTTTTTTTATTTGATAAGGAGGATTGCCAACGATTACATTAAATTTCATTTTTTTATTATTTATTTTTATAGTGTCTTTCTCAATCAATTTGTTTTCTTTGATTAAATCGTATGACGTGTAATTTTGTTCAATATGATTAACATCCAATTCTAGTAAAGAGTAAACTTTTCTAGTAAACTCATAAGCAATTTTTGATGTAGGTATAGTGTAAAAATTGTTTGCTATATCTTTGCCAAACTTTTTATAAACTGCATAAACAAATTCACCTTGTTTAGCCGCTATATCCAAAAGTAATGTAGATTTATTAATGGCATTAACTGGTAAAGAGCTAATCATTTTTTCTGTTACAATTTCGGGTGTTACTACTTCAGATTCAGATAAACGACCAAATTTTTTCATGGCATTACTTGCTCTTTCAATAGGAGCAATAGAGGTATCGTTTGCTAAAGAATTGATGTTTTGTATTTTGTAATCTAGTTCGCTTAATATAAACGGATTTAGGTTTTTTTGAAACAATACGAGAATAGCATTATCTAGATTTAAATTTGAAGCTATTCGTAAATTATTTGCTTTGCCCTTAATTTGACTAATAACCTCTTGAAGTGATTTAACTCTGGATTCCGTTAGAAAAGCAAAGAATAAAATTCTTGCATAATACATAGCAAATTTGCCTTTATAATCCACTTCTAATTCAACCTCTGTGCCTTTTGACGTCTTTGTACTTTCATCAATTTCAACATCTGTTTCATCTTCAATATCTAACTCATCACCTTGGCCCAATGTTGGCTTAATTTCAATACCCTGTCTTGAACCAATTTGTCCTTGCTTTTCAATTTCAGCCTTAATTGTTTCAATATTCAACAAATTATAATCAATGGAAATAGTTGTGGCTTCATCTAACACACTTTTACTATTTGAATATTTTCTAATAGCATCAAAAATATCTGCTGGTTTTATTTGTACTATTTTATTGTTATTCAATACAACAATTGGTGATATTTCAAGTTCTCTTTTTATTCTTTCTTCTAACTTGTTATTTCCGTTTTTCTCTGTATTTACATTATATATCTGAGATTTATGCTCTTGCATTTGGAACATCCTATTCGGGTTAAAGTCAACCAACAAAGTTTGTGGCTTCATATTGTACTTAACCACATCACCATTTGGCTCTTTAAAAATCTTTATATATTGATTTTGCAATCGAAAAATAGCCTGGTCGTATTCTTGCGGAGAAGCAGTATCTTTGAGGTAAAGCATGGTATCCCATTCATGCACTGTACTTCCAGTAAGCATCCTATTTACAGTTAAAGTGATTGTTTTTTTGTTTTCACTTTCACATTTTTTTATTTTGTCTTTTACTGATTGTGTGTCTTTAAAGTTTTTTTCGTTCTCTACTCCAGATATATTTATAATTTCATAATTACTAAGATGCTTAAACTTGTGTTTCTTGATTAATGCTTCTAATGCATCACATGATGCCCGATAAGGCAATACACAAACAATATGGCGACACATTTTGCCTTCTTTTATTTTATCATAATCTAGGAAACTTAATAAATTGGCATCTGTTTCAGTACCGTCAATTACTTTTAGTAAGTCTAAAATTTCTTGTTCGTGTAAGAATTTTTTATGCAGGTTTTTTGTCTTGTCAACTGTAATAGATTGTGGTCTGAAAAGTTCTGAAAAAGCATAAGTTACACCTTTCTTTTTCATTTCTTCCATTTTTTTTCGAGAAGACTCATTGGGATTAAATGCAAATCGAATCATTTGAGGGAAACCATAATAAGGATTATCCCATTCCTTAATTTCGTCTTTTTTTAAATTTTCTAAATCCCATTTTTCTTGGTCATCTGCAATGTCTGAAAATTGATAAAATGCAATGATATCATCAGTTGTAAACTCGCTATTCATCAATATACGATAAGGAGTACCTGAAAGATGAATGCGAACTTTAGCATTAAAACTTTTTGTAGTAATTTCTATTTCATCTAAGGTATTGTCATTGAGTTTTAGTTCACTTTTTATTTCTTTAGATGTTAGGTTCTCTTCTTTTAAAACTTTGCCATATTCAATAGCCCTTGCACCAAAATGTGTTTCATCAATAAGCAATAAGTCAACTTGACTTTGAAATATTTTTTTATGTTTTGGTTTTATAATATCTCCTTGAAGGTCTTGTAAAGTAAGAAACAATACGATTTTTTCATTTTTCTTTTGTTTATCAGCTATAACCGTATCACTTTCTAAAAGAGAATTACTATCAAGAAAAGAATAACCAGTAAATTTTAAATGGCTTTCAGTTGTTCTTTTCCATTCTTCTTTAACATCTGCCTTTGCTGAAACAACTATTATAAGTTTTGCACCCATTTCAACCGCACAACACATGGATGTAAATGATTTACCAAAACGCATAACCGCATACATCAACAAATTTTTTCTGCCTTTTTCTACCGCTTTCTTAAAGTTGTTTATTGTTTCTTGTTGATTTGGTCTAGGGTCGTAATTTTCAGTTCTATTGTATTTATGAGTTAATGGGATATGACTTTCATCAAAACGATAATATTGATATTTTGAATCGTTCCTCTTATGCCCAATCTTTATATCATCTATCGCATCTTGCAGGTCTTTTTCTGTAGCATTTTCAAAAAATTCATTTGAATAATATGGGATGTTTTTAAATGAATCACGCTCTAAACGATTTCTTTTTAATTCATTTTCTAAAAAATAATGAACTGCATAGTCTCTGAAAAATGTTTCATCATTAACCTTTGCTACATTTCCAAACTTTTTTACAAGGTTTGGAAAGTATTTTCTCCATTCATTTAATCTTGTTTCTATTGGGCGATAGGTGTCGCCAACTTTAAGATAATTTGGTATTGTTTCAGTAGTAAATGCATAAATATGAGGTTCTACTCTTCCTATTATTAATTCATCAAGAATAGATACATTGATTTTGTTTATTTCAGCCATAGTTTATTTTTTTAAGAGGTCAACAAACCTAATTATTTTACCTCTTTTACCTGTCTGTTCATTTCTTTCCTCCCAATCCATAATATTACAATATGTTCCATTGTGTAATAAAATATTTTGCGATTTACAACCTTTACATTTCTTTGTTTCTGTTTTTGTTTCAAAAAAATCTAAAATTTCTATATTTTCCTCTTTACAACTGTTCGGAATAACGCCTTTCAATCCATCCATTTGCCATACATTCCATGATATAATATAAGCGATATCCTGAATGGATTCTAGCGTAGGTTCATTCCCAAATTTCAAGTTGTAGTTTTCTATAAAAGTAATTAACATAGCTTCCCTTGCTAAAAGTAAACTATCGCCTTGCCATTCAAAAGCGTATGTGTTTTTATAGGCTGTTTGTGTAGCTTCTAGCCATTGTACTGAATCTTCAACATTTTCATTAATAACACGAAGCTTTCTATCTAATAAACCAATTCGTTTTTCAATTGGAATAAACTCACCTGTAGTAGTATCGTATCTACTTGTAATATATGGTGCTTCACCGCAAGTTATTTCCAGTCGAGTATCTCTTACATAATGTTTCCAAGTTTTGCCTTCGGGGAAAATAATTTTCTCGTAATTTACCTCCCAACTTTTTGTTCCATTTGATAGCTCAATTTCATTATTGAAAACATAATCTTGACCAAACCAAGCGTTGTCTATTAAATTGTTTTGTGCGTTACAAATCCAAGATGGAGTAAAAACCTCAGCCATTTCTCTCACTCTTGACAGCTGTAAAACTTTGTCTTTTTTTACACGAGGCATAATAATATTACCATTTGCTCCTGTAATTAGTTCTGGTAATATATGTAAAAAAAATTGATAAGCTGTTCCTAAATCTTTATAATTATAGGTTGCCCAAAATATATTTTTTTGAGTTGTGTGGTCACGCAAAAGTATTTCGAGTACTTCTGCATAACTTTCAAGTATATCATTTTCTAATATGTCTACTTCTGCTTGCATTAATTTACAATATTAACTTAATTTATAAGGAATTTTTCCACCAAAAACTCATTCCAATCTATCCAAAATTTGGCCAATTACAAAAAAGTTTTATACACTCCAAACCTAACAATTATTTTCACAAAATCTATCTTATTTATAGGAAAATTTATTTCGATATGTACTTGAAATAATTACTCAAAGCAATATATTTGACCATTACCAAAATTTGTTTTATTTAAAAAATACCACATGAATAATATAAAATTATTTGAGAGCAAACAGATAAGAACAGTTTGGAATGAAGATGATGAAAAATGGTACTTCGTAGTGGAAGACGTTGTATTTGTTTTAACAGACAGTAAAGATCCAAAACAGTACATAAAAAGAATGCGTCAGCGTGATGAAGAACTTGCCAAAGGGTGGGTACAATTTGTACCTACCCTTTGGGTAGATACCGCTGGTGGAAAACAACAAATGTCGTGTGCAAATGCCAAAGGACTTTTGCGTATTATTCAATCTATTCCTTCGCCTAAAGCAGAACCTTTCAAACTTTGGTTAGCACAAGTAGGTTCAGACAGAATAGATGAAATTGAAAATCCTGAGTTAGCTACTCAACGAACAAGAGAATTATATAAACTGAAAGGCTACGCTGACGATTGGATTGAAAAAAGAATGCGCAGTATTGCCATTCGAGAAGAGTTAACAGATGAATGGAAAAACAGAGGTGTAAAAGAGCAAAAAGAATATGCAATTCTTACTGCTGAAATTTCGAAAGCAACTTTTGGCTTAACTCCTTCGGAATACAAAAAAACCAAAGGATTGAAAAGTCAAAACCTAAGAGATCATATGACCGACCTTGAATTGATTTTTTCAATGCTTGGTGAAGCTTCGACAACTGCAATTGTTAAAACAAAAAATCCAAAAGGATTTGTTCAAAATAAAGTTGTTGCCAAGCAAGGTGGACGAATAGCTGGTGATGCAAGAAAAGCATTGGAAATAAAAACAGGTGAAAAGGTAGTTTCAAAAGCAAATTATTTACAAGAAAATAAACCCAAAAAATTGAATAAAGTAATAAAGAAATAGCTTAATCTAGCTTCAAAAGTTAAAAAACAATTCAATATATTTGACCAACATCTAAAATTGGTGTAAACACCTCAAAAAACAAAAAAACATGAACTCCATACAAGATAAATTAAAGGCTTTTGAACGCACCCTCACCATTATGGATGAATTACGTGCACAATGTCCTTGGGATAAAAAACAAACATTAGAAAGTTTGCGCCATTTAACCATAGAAGAAACTTATGAGTTAAGTGAAGCCATTGTAAACAACGATTTACCCGAGCTGCAAAAAGAGTTAGGTGATGTATTGCTACATATTATTTTTTATGCAAAAATAGCCAGCGAAACCAACCATTTTGACATTGCCGATGTGCTGAATTCGTTATGTGAAAAGTTGATTATACGTCATCCGCATATTTATGGAAATGTGGTAGCCGAAACTGAAGAACAAGTAAAAGAAAACTGGGAACAAATAAAACTAAAAGAAGGAAACAAATCGGTGTTAAGTGGCGTTAGCAAAGGAATTCCAAGTTTGGTTAAAGCTTATAGAATTCAAGAAAAAGCAGCACAAGTTGGTTTTGATTGGGATACACCCGAACAAGTTTGGGATAAAATAAACGAAGAATTATTGGAGTTTAAACATGAATTATCTATTCCAAATAACAAACAAAAAACGGAGCAAGAGTTTGGCGATTTAATGTTTGCATTGGTAAATTTAGCACGCAAAAACGGCATCAATCCTGATGATGCTTTGGAATACACCAATCAAAAATTCAGAAACCGATTTATGTTCATTGAAGATAAAGCAAAAGCAATGAACAAAAATATGATTGATATGTCACTTGCCGAAATGGATGAAATTTGGAACGAAAGCAAAAAATTGGGAATGTGATAAAAATTCAAATATTGTTTAGTCAGTTCGAGCGAAATTTTAGTCAGTTCGAGCGAAGTCGAGAACCGTAATAAGTTGTTACTTGAAGGTCAGTCAGTTCGAGCGGAGTCCGATAGCTATCGGACGAGAACAGTTGTAATTTGTTACTTGAAGGTCAGTCAGTTCGAGCGAAGTCGAGAACTTTCAACGTTCTCGACTCCGCTCGAACTGACCTTATCTTTATAAAAAAAGCGGAAATAATTCCGCTTTTTTTATGTTGTGAATCCAACATCCAACATTCAATATTTACCTATGGTAAACTAGCTTTAAATTGCATGTATTGTGCATCAAAAGTTTGACCCACTTTACTTCCATAACACTCCCAAACTTTAGTAATATCAGCTACTCTAGTTTCAGGATTTGGATGAGTACTTAAAAATGCAGGAGTTCCACCAGTTTGACCGGCAGCAATTAATTTTTCAAAAAAGTATTTAGCACCTCTTCCATCATAACTTGTTCCGTTTAAATATTTTACCGAAAATTTATCAGCTTCGGTTTCATCTGCTCTACTAAACGACAATCCAATTAATCCTTTAGCCAAAGTAGTTAATGCACCCGGTTCTCCACCTCCAGTTAATATACTTGCTAATGCAGTTACACCGTAATTTTTAACCATTTGATTTGCACTGTGGCGTTTGTCGGCATGTGCAATTTCATGGCCCATAACACCTGCTAATTGTGTTTCATTGTCAAGGAATTTGATTAAACCAGTATATACATAAATATATCCACCAGGAGTACAAAATGCATTTAAAACATCTTTATTTATAATTTTTACTCTCCAAGCAAATTCATCTTTTGCATAAACTCCACCACTATCTAAAATTGTTTTAGTAATTCTGTTAATATGAGCATACGCTACTGGATATTTTACAGAATCTAATAATGGATATTCTGTAGGATTTTTTTCAATTTCGGCAACCGAAGCCAAGCCCATTTGTTTGTCTTGATCCATGCTGATAAGTAAACTTGTAACTCCACTTGGAGCAAATTTTCCTGCGCATTTGTCTTCAGTTGGTCCTGATTCTTTGCTACATGCTGCAAATACAAGCATTAAGCTGAAAAGTGAGATAGTAATTTTGTTCATTTAAATTTTTTTTTGAGGTTGCAATTTAAGCATTTCATTTAAAAGTGCTAATTGTTAAATCAAATTTTCATATAATTCATAAAATCCATTCAAAATATTTTTTTTCCTAATCCTAATATTGGCTACATAGTTGGCGATATGGGCGTTATTTTAAAAACTACCAATGGAAGCTCAAGTTGCTTTTTGCAAAATTCAAATAGTTTGACATCTTTTAGATCGGTGTATTTACCTTAAAAACTAACCTAATTTTTTCACAATGTTTGTTTGAATTTGGTAACGATACTTCTATTGTTTGTGGCGAATTGTTTCAATTAAATGCTGAAGCCAAATGGAAACAAGTGAATAGCGGAACAACTAAACGTTTATCAGCTGTGAGTTTTTTAAATGGTAATAAAGGATTTGTGGTTTAAAAGGTCAGCTTTTGTTGGAACTAGAATTGAAACATAAAAGAACCGAAGTAGATGTAAACTATTTTGCGCAAGGAGTTTATGTTGTAAGTATAAAATTGAACAATAACATTGCTTACAAAAAATTTATTAAGCAGTAAAACTACAATGTTTTTTATTTGTAAAAAGTTTGTAAAACAGCTAAATTGAGTTTTAAATAATTCAATATACATCAATAAAATACAAATGCCTAACTAATAAAAGCAACCATTAACAAACACATTTAATCAACGAAAAAATGAATAACTTTTTTTAAACAAAACAATCGTTTAATTTTGACCACAATTTTTAAATTAATAATGAGAAACAAAACAAATAGTAAACTTTTTTTTTTAGTAGTCATTCTTTTCATTTTTAGTAAAATAAGTTTTGGTCAATTGCTGAAGCAACCCGAAACAAAAGGGTTTATGCCCGTTGTGTTAATTGAAAACTTTAGTTCCGAAGGATGTAGCAGTTGTCCAGAAGCAGATAAGTTTTTAGGCGAATTAATTCATGTAGTTGACAGTGCAGCACAGCCTGTTTATATCATCGATTTCCATGTAGATGTTTGGAACCGCAGTGGTTGGGTTGATAATTACAGCGATACTTTAAATACAATTAGACAAATAAGTTATATTGGTAAAATGAAAGGCACTCCAATGTACACACCCCAAAGTTTTTTAAACGGCATTTTGTCGGTTCCCGGTTCCGATAAAAAAAGCATTACTAGTTTTATAAAACAAACATTAGCCAAACCAAGTCCAAATTTTTTAAAAATAAATGCATTTCAAACCAATAAAGACACTGTAATTATTGAATATGAAATTTTTGGTAAAACCGATAGTTTAATTATAAATTTTGCTTTAGTAGAAAACGATATTTTTACTAAAGTAACTGCTGGCGAAAATGCAGGTAAATTACTTCACCATCACAATGTAGTAAGGGCATTTAAGTCTGAAAAAGTAAATACAAATAAAGGAAGGTCATCTGTTTTAGTACCTAAAGGATTTAGCTTAAAACAATCGAGAGTTACCAGTTATATCCAAAATGAAAGAACTTGGTTTGTTACCGGTGCCGACCAATTGGTTAATTAACACCAATTATTTAAATATTACAACTACATTTGCAAACGAAAAAACTGAAAGAAAATAAATAAAATGACTCAAACTAAAAAAAATGTAATGCTTGTTCCTGTTGATTTTAGCGAAATTAGCTTAAATGCTTTGGAACATGCAGCCCAAGCTGCTAAACATTTTGACAATGATTTAGTACTATTATGTATAGTAGAAGAATATCTTTTAACATCGTTATTTAACTTTGGAAATAATGAAGAAAAAGAAACATTAGCTCGTGAGGAAACAATGCCAAAATTAGAGAAATTGGCTAATGAAATATTTGAAAAATATGGAATTCATTGTAAAACCGAAGTAAGAGTAGGTAGAATTTATAAAACAGTAATTGAAACAGCTGAAGAGTTTAGTTGCGATTGTGTTATTATGGGTACTCATGGCGCTAGCGGATTTACACGTATTATTGGAACAAATGCTAGTAAAGTAATTAACTATAGTAATATTCCAGTTATAGTTGTAAAAAGTGCTAGGGAAAATAATGCTTATAAAAACATAGTTTTCCCTTTAGATTTAAGCTCTGAGTCGAAACAAAAAGTTAAAATGGCCATTCATTTAGCAGAATCATATCATTCTACTATCCATATTATTTACAATAAAGTAAGCGATGAATTTTTGAACAATAAAATGATTGCAAATCTTCGTCAAGTTGAAAATATTTTTATTGAAAATGGCATTGAATTTACGGTAAAAGAAGTGGACGAATCGAACAGTGATTTTGCTGAAGAAACTTTAAAATATGCCGAATATAGTCAAGCCGATTTAATTATGATTATGACACAATCGGAAGATAAAGCATTTTCGGAATACATAATTGACACGTATGCTCAACGTATAGTAAATGCCGAAGGAACTGTACCGGTTATGTGTGTAAATCCTAACAGAGAATTATATAAAGCAGAATTTGTTATTTAATTTTCAGTTGAAAGGTTAACAGAGTTAATTGGTTGATAAGATTTTGTTTATCAATTTTTGGTTTAATCAACTTATTAACCAATCAACTTAATTAACCTATAACAACCATCATCAATCAACAGGGCTATTTACCCTGAAATGTTTTGAAAAAATGAGTAAAAAAGGAAAAATTTTAGTTGCCATGAGTGGCGGCTTAGACAGTACCGTGGCAGCTGTAATGCTCCGCGAAGAAGGTTACGAAGTTATTGGCGTAACCATGAAAACATGGGACTATCAAAACAGCGGAGGTTCAAAAAAAGAAACTGGATGCTGTAGCCTCGATAGTATTAACGATGCAAGAACTATTGCCGTTAAACATGGAATTCACCACATGATTTTAGATATTCGTGATGAGTTTGGTGATTTTGTAATCGATAATTTTGTTGATGAATATTTAGCAGGAAGAACCCCAAATCCTTGTGTGCTTTGCAATACGCATATAAAATGGGAAGCGCTTTTAAAACGTGCCAATATGCTCGATTGTGAATTCATTGCTACTGGTCATTATGCGCAAGTGCGCAATGAAAATAATCGTTATGTTATTAGCAAAGGCTTGGACGATAATAAAGATCAATCTTATGTTTTATGGGGATTAACCCAACAAAGTTTAGCAAAAACACAATTTCCTTTAGGAGGATTTAAAAAAACCGATATTAGGCAAATGGCCATTGATATGGGTTATGAAGAATTGGCCAATAAAAGTGAAAGTTATGAAATTTGTTTTGTACCCGATAATGATTACCGCGGTTTTTTAAAACGTAAAGTGGAAGGATTAGAAGCAAAAGTAGATGGTGGAAACTTTACAAATTCCGAAGGAAAAGTAATTGGAAAACACAGAGGTTATCCGTTTTATACCATTGGCCAACGCAAAGGATTAGAAATAGCTTTTGGCGAACCAATGTTTGTTTTAGCCATTTATCCAGAAACAAATACTGTAGTTTTAGGACGAGAAATAGAGTTACAACAAAAAGGAATGTGGGTGCGTAATTTAAATATGGGCAAATACGAATCGATTAATGAACCAATGGAATCCTTAACCAAAATTAGGTATAAAGATGCTGGAAGTATGGCCAATATAGTACAAGAAGGCGATAAAATGAAAGTAATTTTCAATAACCATGTGAAGGCCATTGCGCCTGGACAAAGTGCTGTTTTTTACGATGGTAACGATGTAATTGGTGGAGGTTGGATTCAAGGAAGTTTTGAGGTGTAAACCACTTCGGTTTAAACATTCAAAAAATGATCGCAAATTATTGCGGTAGCAATGGCAGCATTTAAACTTTCGGCTTCTCCAAATCGTTTGATACTAATTTTTTGGGTTATAAATGGTTGTAAATTCTCGTTTATTCCTTTGCCTTCATTGCCAATAACCAATATAGAAGGAGTTGTTAATGTTGCATTTTTCAATGCTGTTCCTTCCATAAATGCACCATAAACTGGTAATTTATTTTGTTCAAAAAAATGAACCAAGTTTTCATAAAAAATATTAACCCTAGCTATGCTTCCCATGGTAGCTTGAATACATTTATTATTGTAACAATCTGCTGTATTTTCTGAACATACTATGTTTTTTATTCCATACCAATCAGCTATTCTAATAATAGTTCCAAGGTTTCCTGGGTCTTGAATTTCATCTAAAACAATGGTGAAATCATTCTTTAAATGATTGTATTTAAAGAATTTATCTTTCATTGCTACTTGAACAATAACATCTCTAGTGCTTTTTAAAGAACTAATTTGTTCTATTTCATTTTGAGTACATAAAAAAAGTTTTGCGTGATTTTTATATTTTGGAAATATATTGCACCATTCCTTGGTAGCATAAATTGCCTCTATGTGTAAATTTGAAGTGAGAATTTCAATGGCAGTTTTACTACCTTCGACCAAAAAAAAACCTTCCGCATGTCGGCTGGCTTTGTCTTTTAAACTTTTTAAAAACTGAATAGTACGTTTGCTTAGCATAAATAAAAATATAATTCCTTTACTATTACTAGCTTTAGCCAGCATGGTTAGTGCTTGCAATATAAGTAGATTTCATAAACGAGAAGGACCAAAATTAGTTAAAAATAAAATCGAAATTTTCGAAAATAGTAAAAGTAGATTTTTTGAATCAGATTTAGAAAGTCAAACAAAGCAAAAACCTGGCGCAAAATTTTTAGGGTTAGTAAGGCTAAATGTATTTTTTTACAGACTTGGCGATGCGTCAAAAAAAGACTCGAAAATAAAAAGATTTTTTAGAGATGATTTAGGGCGAGTGCCTGTTATTGTTGATTCTACCATGATAGATGTAAGTGTTAGAGCAATGAAAAATTACCTGAAATCACAAGGTTATTATTATTCTGAAATAAAATATACTGTTACCGATTCCAAGCTTTTAAAAGAAAGAAAAATTGTAACCTTTTTTGTAAAACTAAACAACCAATTTAAGTACGGAAAACTAAATATTAATTGTCCTGATAAAAAAATTTTCGAGCTTGTAAATGCTTCGTTAGATGAGAGTTTTATAAAAATTGGACGTTCACTTAAACGTGAAGATTTACTGAACGAGCAAAACAGAATTTTGAATTTATTAAGAAACAAAGGCTATTTTACATTTGCAAAAGAATTCATTAACTTTAACACTGATACTAATTATAAGAACGACTATATTGCAGTTGAAATTAACATAAAAAACCAAGAAGATTTTAAGCCTTTTAAGGTTTATTTGGTTAGGAATATTACCATAGAAGTTGAACCTAGTATAAAGCCTTTAAATAGTAAGCATGATACCCTTTTTACTAAAGGTTTTAAATACATAGAAAATGGTAGTAAAATTCATCCAAACATTTTAGGAAAAATGAATTTTTTGATGACAGGTGAGCTTTTTCAACAAAATAATTTGAGTAAAACCTATAGTAGGTTAAACGATTTGCAACTGTTTAAATTAGTAACAATTACTCCTACTATTATTGAAAACGATAGCCAAAATTTTATTGATTTTTATGTAAGTTTAAAACAACAAAAAAAGTATGATGTATCAATTGAGCCACAAGCCATTACTAGCGACCAGGCCAATTTAGTTAACGTACCATCTTACAGAAATTATGGTTTAGCTGCTGTACTTCAATTAACCGATAGGAATATATTTCATAATGGCGAAATACTTCAATTACGTTTTCGTTCTAGTTTTGAAGCTCAAAGAGGCGAAAACATTGATCCAACGCCTTTTTTTAACAGTAGCGAACAATCATTTTCGGCCAGTATTACTATTCCTCAATTACTTTTTTTAAATAAAATTGACAGAAAAATAAACAATGCAAATACCAAAACAATTGTAAATTCATCAATCATTTATGAAAAAAACGTTCAGTATGAAAGACGCGTTTTTACTATTGGTTCTTCCTATCAAATAAACAGAAAACTCATAAGTTATTTTGTTGCTTTTCCTGAAATTAGTTATATTAAAACCGATTTTACCAATGCCGAACTTGAAGAAAAAAGTAAAACGGATATTTTTCTGCAAAATGTGTTTGCCAATAATTTAATAATTAACGATATAAGACTTGGTTTTACCTATAATAGTCAACTTAAAAGCAAAGGTAAAAGCTACATATTTTTAAGGTGGGATGCCTTGGAATTAGCTGGTAATTTGGTTTCAGCTTTAAATATTTTACTTGACGAACCTAAAGTTACCGATACTGCAAGAAACATAAAAAATCAATATGAAATATTTGGATTGAATTACTTTCAATATGTAAAAACTTTTGCTGATTTTAGATTTAATCATTGGTTAGATATTAATAATACTGTTGTTTATAGAGTTGCTTTTGGATATGCTTTGCCTTATGGCAATTCGCCTAACTATATTCCTTTTGAAAAAAGATTTTTTACTGGTGGTGCTAATAGTTTAAGGGCTTTCAGGCCTCGATCTATTGGTCCAGGAGTTTATTCTTCAACAAACCAAATAGATAAATCGGGCGATATAAAGTTGGAACTAAACATGGAGTACCGTTTCAATATTTATAAAAAATTATTTGAAGGTGCAGTATTTACCGATGTTGGAAATGTTTGGGCTGTTAGGCAAGACAGTAGGGTAGGAGCCAATTTTGATTTGACTAATTTTTATAATGAATTAGCTGTAGGTTCTGGTGTTGGAATAAGGCTAAATTTAAGCATTTTTATTTTTAGGTTAGATGCGGCTGTTCCTTTACACGATCCTTCAAAAACCTATAGCGAAAGATGGGTAATAAAAAATGCCAACGATTATAATTGGTATTGGGACAATAGTATTTTTAACTTTGGTATTGGATATCCATTTTAAATATTTTATTTTATGTTATTTAATTCTCTCCACTTTCTAATATTCTTTCCCATAGTAACTTTATTGTTTTATTTGATAAAACATAAATACCGCTGGATTCTTTTATTTGTAGCCAGCACTTATTTTTATTCCGCTTTTTTTTTACCATACATTCTCATACTTTATTTTATAATTATAATAGATTATGTAAGCGGTATTTTAATAGAAAACAGTAAAAATAAAACAAAATTGGTTTGGCTATTATTTAGTATTTTAAGTAATATTGGTTTGCTGGCTTACTTTAAATATTATAATTTTTTTATAGATGTATTTGTTGACTTTGTCCCCAAATTAAGGCATCTTGACATAATCCTTCCCATTGGACTTTCGTTCCATACTTTTCAATCGTTAAGTTATACCATAGAGGTTTATAAAGGAAAGCAAAAAGCTGAAAAACATGTAGGTTATTTTGCCAATTATGTACTATTTTTCCCTCAAATGGTAGCAGGTCCAATTGAACGATATGATTCTTTAGGAAAAGAATTGCGAACCAATCATCAGTTTGATTATAATAACATAAGCAATGGACTAAGATTGATTCTTTATGGCTTGTTTGTAAAAATGTGTATTGCCGATAATTTAGCTCCTTTAGCAAATGAATTTTATAGTAATCCTACCTTATATTATTCAAGTTCGGCATGGAAAGCTTTGGTGGCTTTTTCTATTCAAATTTATGCAGATTTTTATGGCTATTCAACCATTGCTGTTGGTGCAGCTCGCTTACTTGGCATTCACTTAATCGATAATTTTAAACAACCTTATTTTGCTACTAGCTTTTATCAATTTTGGCAACGTTGGCATATTTCACTAACCACTTGGTTTCGTAATTATGTGTTTTTTCCAATGGGTGGAAGTTATGTAAATACCTTTCGTTGGATTATCAATATTTTATTTGTGTTTGCTTTAAGTGGCTTTTGGCATGGGGCAAATTATACTTTTATAATTTGGGGATTTTTGCACGGTTTATTTTATATTATTGAAAAAGGTTTTGTAAAAATAATTCCTGAAACCATAAAAACCAATCAACTGTTTTTAGTTATTGGAGCCATTTCTACTTTTATATTAGTAACCCTGATTTGGGTGTTTTTTAGGGCCGAAAATTTTGATAAAGCTTTGTTGGTGCTAAAGCAATGTTTTACATACACTTTTGAGTCGAAAAACGATTTACTAATTAACATTCAAACATTGGCTATGCTGGCTGTTTTTATAGTTTTTGAAATAGTTATTTATAAATCTCGTTTCGATTTGTTTTTGCAAAATCAAAAAATAGTTGTTCGCTGGACAGTCTATATTTTATTGGCTTTTTGCTTGTTGTTATTTAGTGGAATTCAAAGTTTTCAATTCATTTATTTTCAGTTTTAAGTATGAAAAAACTATTATATAAACTTTGTGCAGCTTTGGTTATTAGTGTTTTTTGTTTATTGGCAGCTAATGCCATTTATTACCAATTTTATTACTTAACCGATTTAGCCACATTTGATGCAAGACTTGGAGTAAAATTAGATAGTTTACAATATAAAAGCGATGTAATTTATTTTGCTGAATCAAGCAATGCCAGGAGAGCCGATACCGATACTTGCAAGTTATCAATTTCACAAATGATGGATACTTTGTCGCCTTTAAAAATTAATGCAATTGAAAACGGTGGAATACATGCCCATACTTTTTTACAATTAATAAAAAATATAAATCCTGATTCAAAAGTAAAAACCATTGTAGTTACTTTAAATGCACGCTCATTTGGTTCACCTTGGATAAATTCAAAACATCAAACTAGTTTTTCACAAGCTGATATAATGTACGAAAATATTCCAGTAATTTTCAAACGTATCAAACTTATTTTTAATGCTTACGACAATACTTCTGTTCAAATGCGTGATTATAAAAATGAACAAAATTGGTCGAATGATAAAATAAATGTTCCAATTGATTTTCCCTACAAAAACGTTCGAGAGTGGGACAATGGAATGGGAAATGGAACCTATCTTTTACCTAATGGAGATTGGGATATGTCTAAAATTTCATTGGCCTGTAGTTACATAAAAACTTATGCTTTTACAATTGATACCTTAACAAATCCTCGTATCAAAGATTTTGATGAAATAGTGGAAGTGGCAAAGCAAAAAAACTTGAAACTAATATTTCATTTATTAGCCGAAAATGTTCAATATGCCGATAGCCTTGTTGGCAAAGAATTACATAATATTATGCAAGAAAATAAGCAGCTTTTAATTAATAGGTATTCAAAAAATGGGGCAGTAGTTGTAAATAGTTTTGAGCTGGTAAATGGCCAAGATTTTATAGATCAAGATTGGACAACAGAGCATTATAACCAAACTGGAAGATGGATATTGGCTAAAAATGTTTTAAAAAATATAAAGTAATTTTTTTAAATACTAAAATATACTATACATTCGTTCTACCTATAATTAATTATTTTATATGAAAAAAAACTACACTGAAGACGATTTATTGAACTACATTTATAAGGAAACTGCTCCACAAGAATCCTTATTTATTGAAAATGCAATCAACCAAGATGATTCATTGAAATTAGTTTATTTAGAGCTATTAGAAGGTATTGATTTACTTAATAAAACTTATTTTAGACCAAGCGAAAAAACCCTTGACAATATTCTAAAAAAAGCAAAAGAAGGCTTACAACAAAATGTTGATTAACAATATAAAGGTTTATTTAAATTTCTGAAAATAGCTATTGAACCAACTAAATTCTGTTGGTTAAATTTTTTGTTTTATAATTAAAATTACTGTGTTTTAGTACGAAAAAGCAAAGACAGCATTTACATCTTTTAGTTCTATAGTATTTATTCCATCACTTACTTTACAAGTAAATTGAACTTTTACTTTAATGGTTTTTTTGCCCGGAACAATGTCTTTATAATTTGTAATTTCATTTACCAAAAAACCTGTAAATTGTTCAATATTTCTAGAAGAATATTTAACACCTGAAGCACTGGTATAATCAACAATTATTTTGTTAAACTGTAAAGTGTCTCTAACCGGAGTTATACTGTATGAAAAGTTTGCGCTACAATTAGTATTTGCTGCTGTTGCTAAGTTTTTGGTTACTTTAAAAGTATCGTTTGTAGCTTTATTAATTGCTAACAAATCAACTTGATAAACGCCTTCATTTGAAAAAGCTGGTAATTCAAATATTATCCCCTTTGGATTTGAATTGGTGCTATCAAGATAATGCCAAATAAATCGATGGGTATTTGAATCAGCATTTTGTACCACACATCTAAACACATTATTGCCAATATTGGTGTATGTAAAATCAATATAACCATTCAAATTACTTGGATTGATATAAATAGGATTTTCAATTTTCGAGTTGCAATTGGCATCTTTAAAATTTGCCGAAAGCTTTATTGATTTCATTCCTTCACTGTTAAAAACAAACTCAGGACTTTCAGATAAATTACCAAAACCACCGCCAAAATCCCATTTGTAATCAACGTTTCCTATACCAACCGATTCATTTTTAAAAATAACTTTATAGCCAGAAGGTGGCAATATATCTTTATAAAAACTGTACCATTTGCCAACTTTAAATACTGAATCAGCTTGCCAATTTGCAGAACTGCCAATTTCATAATTTCTGAATATAATACTTAGTTTTTCGGTACAAGAATTACAGTTTTTAGCCAATGTTCCTGTAAAAGTTTTGATGTTTAAAGTATCACTTCCATTGGAAGTTTCCATTATAAAATTATTGTTTCCAGCTTCCATTACAAAAGCACTATTATCCATGTTTCCTGCAGCGTAAAACACTGCGTTTCCAATATAGTTTTTAGGCTCTTCTTTGGTATTGCACGAAGTAGCAAAAACCAATAAAACAGAAAGAATTGTTATAATTAAACGCATATTTTTTTATTTAATAATATATTGTAATCCCAACTTAAAACCGCTGTTATAGTCTTCTTTACTATTGAAATCAGTATTTTTAGTAATGTCATTTAAGCCAAAAACATAAGTGGCATTTACAGCAAAATGTTTGGTAAATCGGTTTTGATAACTAAAGGTTAACTGCCAATCGTTTTTATTTAAAACACTGCTATAATCGTTGGTGTTTTTGTTGGTATTTGTATTGTTTTCTAAATTGTAAACACTAAGTAAATCATTTGATTGGATTAACTGAGCATACTGAATCCCTAATCCTAAACTATGATTTCTATAAACTGGATACATAGCATTCAAACCAATAATTGTATAATCAATCGATTTATTTTTAATGGTTGTAATTTCAGTAATTGAATTAAAATCGTACACTTTATTGGTAAATGTTCTTGCTGCTAAATTTTGATTGATGTTTTCAAAATGTAAGTTAGTGTTAAACGATAATTTACCAATATCGAAATATAACCTGCCACCAACAAAATAGCCAAAAGAATTGCTTGCAAAAGCGTTGTTAAATGAATTTGTTCCTACTTCTAAACTTGCATTCAAATAGGTTGAAATACCGCTATTTTTATGCGAATTATTGGGAGATTTCACAAAATCTATATTTTTAAAATCAAAGGCTGGATTACTAATTTCAACTACTAATAACTGAACTGATTTATTGTCAATAAAATTGACTTCCTCAAAGTTTGAATTTATTATTTCATTTTCAGCTAAATCAGGAGTTTCTTTATTTTCAGTATTGTTATTTAAAGTAGAAACTGATTTTCCAATTAAACTATTAAACTTATTTTTAGGTGTAAATACAGTATTTACAGCGCTTTTTTCAATATTAGATTCTAATTGTTTTGGAGCTAAATTTTCTTTAGCATTCGCCTGTTTTTCTTCAACAATAATGGGTTTATTTATCTCTTTACTTTCAATCACATTTTCAGCTTGTTGCTTAAATTCGTTGGCTTTACTATTTTCTAATAAAAACCAACCCATTAAACCAAAAATTCCAATTGCACCCAAATAAAAGGCATATTTTAACCAAACCAATTTATTGGAATTTGCTCTATCGGAATCAATTAAAGCGGAAGCTTTTTGCCAATAAGCATCATCAAACTCAAATGTTTGTTGAGCTAATTTTTGATTTACTAATTTATCTAATTCTTTATCAGTCATGCTTGTTTTTCTCTTTCTTTTAATTGAGGAAACATATCAATCAGTTTTTTCTTTAAAATTTTTCGGGCGTTGTTTAAATGCCACTTACTTGTTCCTTCGTTTATTCCTAACATTTCTCCAATTTCCTTGTGACTGTAGCCATCTACAGTAAATAAATTGAAAACCATCTTACTCGATTCAGGTAATTTTTGAATTTGAACTTGAATATCGTCAGCTGTTAATTTTGCTTCTGCTTCGTTTAAATTAAACGAGTGATAATTCAATGCTGCTTCTTCATAATCTTTGTCTATGAATAAAGCATTTCGTTTATTATTTACCCTAAATTCATCAATAATTGTATTTACCGCTATTGTTTTTATCCAAGCATCAAACGATTTACTATCATCATATTTGCTTAAATTATTGAGAATTTTTAAATACGATTTATTTAATTGCTCTACAGAATCATCTTTACTTTTATAATATTTATGGCAAACAGGCATTAGTTTAGTAAAACAATATTTATACAAAGCACTTTCGGCCTTGCGATCTTGTTTTATACATAAACTAATAAGCTGTTGTAGCTCTTTTTCCATTTAAAAATTTATAAAAGTTTTCCTTTAGGCTATTATTTAAATTGTTATTTTATTCCCTAATACGACTATATTTTAAATAGGTTGGGTATAAATATAATTTTATAATATTGCCATTGCATAATTAATGCTAATAATTGCAAATAAAAACAACAAATAATGAAAACTAAACAAGACATTGTAAATGATTGGTTGCCCAGATATACAGGAGTAGCGCTTGATAAATTTGGTGAATATATTTTACTAACTAATTTTTTTAATTATGTAGAAATTTTTGCAAAAAAATTCAATGTAAATATAGATGGAACTGATAAACCAATGCAATCGGCTACGGCTCAAAACATAACCATTATTAACTTTGGAATGGGAAGTGCAATGGCTGCAACTATTATGGATTTGCTTTCTGCCATTCACCCAAAAGCAGTTTTATTTTTAGGTAAATGTGGTGGACTAAAAAAAATAACAAAATTGGGTGATTTAATTTTACCTATTGCCGCCATTAGAGGCGATGGAACAAGTAATGATTACATAATGCCCGAAATTCCAGCTTTGCCATCGTTTAGAATGCAAAAAGCGGTTTCAACTACCATTGTAAAACATGAAGTTGATTATTGGACTGGCACTGTTTACACTACAAACAGACGAGTTTGGGAGCACGATGATGCTTTTAAATTGTACTTAAAAAAAACCAGAGCTATGGCAATTGACATGGAAACTGCCACCATATTTGTGGTAGGTTTTGTAAACAGTATTCCAAAAGGCGCGTTACTTTTGGTAAGCGACAACCCAATGACTCCAGATGGAGTTAAAACATCGAAAAGCGATACCGCAGTAACTTTAAAGTTTGTAAAAAGGCATATTGAAATTGGAATAGATGCGTTAATAGAACTTAGAGATTCGGGCGAATCGGTAAAACATTTAAAGTTTGAATAAATTTATTCATGGTATTTTTTGAACGATATTTTAAAAGTAGTTCCTAATCCTAACGCACTTTCTACTTCTATTTTACCTTTCATGGCTTCTACCTGATTTTTTGTAATAAATAATCCAACTCCTTTTGCATCAGCATTTCCGTTAAAGGTTTTATACATTCCAAAAAGTTTTGCACCATTCTTTTTTAAGTCAATTCCTATTCCATTGTCTTTGATAGTAATTTCTACAAATTCATTTGTTTCATTACAGCTTATATTTACTATTGGTTGCTTATTAGTTGTTTTATATTTTATTGAATTGGTAATTAAGTTCAATAAAATACTATCTAAATAAGCAGGGATTACATTTACATTGATGTTTTTATCTACGATATTTGTAAATAATAAGCCACTATTTGTTATATCTAATATTTGTGATTGAATGGTTTTTTCAATTTCATCAAATAAGTTTACCGAACTATATAAAATATCAGCATGATCTTGAAAGGTAATTATTTCATTTAAATTTTTAATAGTTTCGGTAAGTTTAGAACTACTTAAATTTAAATAATCAATAAATACTTCTTTTTCTTCCTCTGTTTCAGCAATATTGAATGCTTGTAATAAGCCACTAAAATTTGCAGCATGCGACCTAATATTATGTGAAACAATATGCGAAAAGTTTTGCAAACGGTTGTTTTTATCTAGTGTATCTTCTATTAAAATTTTAAGTTTCTCATCTATTATTTTTCTTTCTGTAATATCTCTAACAAATGCACAATTTAGTTCATGACCGTTGAATGATATATAGTTAGCATTAACTTCTGTAATAATAATATCTCCACTTTTCTTTATGTGCGAAGATGTTAATATCATTGATTTTCTTTTCTTTAACTCTTCCCAATGTAATTGCCAAATCTGTTTGTCAAAATTTGGATCAATATCTATTACTGACATATTTATTAATTCATTATAACTGTATCCTAAAATACAACAAGCAGCTTTGTTTATATAAAAAATGGAGGCATCTTGTTTTACTAAAAAAACTGCATCAGAAGTATTATCCATTGCGTATTGAGTAAGTTTTAAATGCTCTTCTGCTTTGTTTCTTTCTGTAGCTAATCGTTGGTTTATTAAATAACTAAAACCAAAAGTTGAAATAATTCCTATAACGATTGAAAATAAATAAATTACTATAAAAATAGGAGAATTTATGTTGGTATTTACTCCATTTATTATAATAGAAACAGATTGTACAAGAAATACTGTTGCATAAATAAAAAACAATAATGAAATAAAATTAGTTGATTTTTTGGTTCCGTTATCTTTATCAAAAAACAAGTTAAATGTTATTTTATAGCAAATAATAGATTTGATGGTAGCTAAAAAAATCTTTTCAAAAAGTAAATATTCAAAATAAAACAACACCCCAACTAATAAAATAATTAATAAGGTAATGGCAAAATCAGTTTTTATATGATGAGATTCATTTAAAAATATACTTATTCCAATAGATACAATACAAAAACCAATGATGATAGATAAATCGGAATAAAAATAGGAGAGTGAATAAGCTAAAGTTGTATTATTTAATGTAATAAGTTGTGACAATGCAATGAATCCGAATCCTGCAATCCAATATAAAACACCTGTATTTTTTTTAGCAAAATATTGAACAGTTAATACTAATAAATTCAATATATTTATAATACATAAAACAAATTTTAAAGTCAATATATCTATTTGCATAAGCCAATAATTAGTGTTCAATGATAATATATTTTTTAAAATATTTATAGAATAAGAATAGTTTACTTTATAAATCAATAAAATAACTTAGCTATTAGTAAATAAAGGGTGTTTGAGCGATTTATTATATTTGAAAAACAACAATTATTTGATTTTTCAGATAAAAAAAATCGGAATCAATCAGAATTATTGCTTTTATTCAAAAAACATTTTGCAGTTCAATTAATTACAGTTATAATTGCGGGCTTTTTTAAGCGAAAGGAGATCAAATAAATTGACAGAAACAACAAAAAAAACTAAAAACTTGCCAGATTTTGACTGGGAAATGGACAATGCTGGTTTTGGTGATTACAAC
>JBMOGB010000010.1:0-35478 GCA_049318585.1 Bacteroidia bacterium
TTTTATATTTGAAACATGATAATTAGAACAATTGAAATTGATACAGAAGAACATGCACATATTTTTGATGAATATATTGCAACTCTTACTTTTGCAAAATCAATTGAAAATAATATAAAAATTACATCAAGAGATTTAGCTTTAGGTATTGGAAGACCTTTAACTGATGCAGAATGGGATCAATATTTTGAATCAAATCCAAATACATCAACACCGCTAAATGCCAATGATGCTAAAACATTTTTGAAAAAAAACTGGCTTAAATGGACTAAATTATATAACGATTAATATTATCTCCTAATTGTCCATAAAAACAGGAATAGTGCTTTAAAAATGGGTATGCAACTATTCTTAGGCACTTGTTTTTTTAAATACTAATTTAGGTGTCCTATCAGCTTTAAAAACTCCCCAATGCTTTTCAGGTTCCATCGGATCTGATGAACCTTTCCATTGTTCATCAAATGCTTCAAAAAAGAATGTTAGGATATTATTTTGGGTTGTCCAATCCATTAAATCTTCGTAATAAATTTTCTGATTCTCTTCATTAACATGCTCGGTATTTATTCCAACTCCATGTGAATTAGTAGCCCATCCCGCTTCAGTAATAACTATAGGAATTTCAGGAAACTGATTAGCTACAGAGTTATAGTTGGCTATGGTGTATTCTACAGCTTCATGTATATGTTTATATTCCCAAACAGGGTAGGTGTGTATAGAAATAAAATCTATATGAGGTACCAATGGTTTAAGATAATTTAACCATGGTACATAATTTTCGCAAAAAGTGATTGGTTGTTTGATACTTTTCTTCACTTTTTTTGCAAATTCTATTACACGATCAACGGGCACAAAATGGTCTGTCCAATCAACGCAAGCTTCATTTCCCAATGATACAGAAAAAATAATGTCAGGATATTGGTTAGACCAATCTATGAGTCGTTGAATTGTTGAGTCATTTGTTTTTTTATTTTCCTCAAGCTTTGTTTCCTCATAAACACCGCCATTCCAAGGGCAACCATGGTTATTCATTTCTGCCACAATGTATGCGCCAAGCATTAATTTAAAACCTAGTTTTTCTTGTTGTATAACCTTTATTACCGTTAAAGCGTGTTCATCACAATCATACAAACGCAAGTAATTCCAATGTGGTTTTAAAAGCAATAAATCTTCTTTTATTTCTTCGTATGATGGAACAATTCCTCCCGGTTGTTGTCCATTTCTAAATCCAGAGTAACAAATAGCCTTAGCAAATGGGAAATCAAATTTTTTAAAAAAATTAGTCATTAATATTTTATTTGTTCGTGTTTATCCCAAAGTCCCCAATACGCTCCAACATCACCTTCTGGACCTGTTTTCCATGATTCATCAAAAGAAGCAAAATAGAAACTCTCAATACCATTTAGGTTGCACCAATTCTGGCAATCTATAAAATAGCGCATTGCATTTTCGTTAGTAGCAACAGATGCTTTAAATGCACCACTTTCGCTTGGCCAACCTGTTTCTGTAATGATTATACGCTTACCTTGACCTGCATTTTTAGCAGATTCAAACATGCTTTTCATATGTTCAAAAGAATATTCTATAGGGCATCCTTCCCAATAAGGGTAACAATTGGTTAAAATTACATCACAAATTTCTGTAATTCTTGGTCGGTGTGAAAATTCGTAATAGGCATCTACATAACCAACAGGAATATGGGGTATAGCCTCTTTTACTCTTTGTATATAATTTAACAATTGTTCTTCTGTCAAATCTTTTCTGTACATCACCTCATTTCCTACAGCAGCCACATCAACCAATCCTTCTTTTGCCATTGAAATTAAACTTTCTATTTCTCTTTCGTTCAGTTCTAAATCATCTCCAAGCCAAGCACCTACAAGGGTTTTCATTCCATACTTTTTTGCTATTCTTGGTACATGTTCATTCCCTTCAATACAAGAAAACGATCGCACCCATTTGGCATAAGGCTGTAAAATTTTAATGCGCCTTTCTACTTGAGCTTCTGTAATGATAGCCCCCGGCTTTTGTCCATCTTCATAAATACTAAAACAAATACCATGCATACCAATTTGAAGTGTTTTGTGCCATAAACTTTTTAAATCATCATTTGAAAGTTCAGGATAATTAATATGAATATGTTGGTGTTGAAAATCAGAATCGTTTTCTTGTTGAATATGAGAATACTTTTCTTGATTCTGCGATGTAAATAAATGACCTTCTCTAAATGACATATTTTTAGCTTTATTTTTTAAACTTAAATTTTTCGTTTTTATCCCATAATCCCCAAGAGGTTCCCAATTTTCCTTCTTGAATTACTTTCCATGATTCATCAAATGATGAGAAATGAAATATTTCTAGGTTATTACTTTTTGCCCATTCTTGCGAAACAACAAAATACTTCATCGCATTTATTCTAGAAGGAATAGCACTTTCAACAATTTCGCCAAAACTAGGCCATCCTGTTTCTGTAATAATTATTCTTTTATTTTTGCTTACTGCTTTGGTTACTTCAAGCATATTTGAAAGATAAGACATTGAATAATCAATTGCGGCACCTTCCCAGAAAGGATAGAAATTACATAAAAGCAAGTCGCAAGCTTCAACAAGTTTTGGTCTTTCAATAAATTGATAATATGCATCAACATAACCAACTTCTATATGGCTTGGAATGGCTTTCTTTACTCTTTTTATATAATCAATAATTTCTGCTTCAGATATTTCTCCTCTATGCAATACTTCATTGCCAACGGCTGCAATATCAACCAAACCAGCATTGGCAAGTTTTATTAATGCATTTATCTCCTTTTCGTTTCTCTGCTTATCATTGCTTATCCAAGCGCCAACAACTGTTTTAATGTTTTTTTGGTGTGCAATTTCGGGAATTAATTCATTTCCTTCAGTACATGAAAAAATTCGTATCCATTTGGTATGTGGAGCTATGATATTTATTCTTCTTCTAATTTGTTCTTGTGATAAAATATCACCTGCTTTTTGTCCTTCAATATAAGGACTAAAGCAGAATTCTTTTAAACCATTATTAAACAGTTCGGAAAATATAGTTTCTATTTCTGCTTCACTTTTTTGACTGTAATCAGCACCACTAATGGAATTTAAATTACCGTTTTGTAACAATGAGTTTAATTTTCCTGAAAGATAGGCCGATGAACCTATTTTCCCTTTTCCTTTTCTATCGTCTAATTGTTCTTTTATTTCCCTCGCTTTTTTCTCTGTAAGATCATAATTCCACATGACCCACATGGCAATTAAAGTCCCGAAAATGGGCACTCCCGAAAAGAACAATCTTAATCCATTAACGGCACCTTCTGGTTGAGTTGGGGCTCCGGCTTTAAACGCAACTACAGACATTATAACACCAGTCAATAATCCTGCTATGGCAAAACCAAACTTTACCATCCACCAATATATTGCGCCAAAAACTCCTTCTCTTCTTTTACCTGAAGCTAATTCATCCATATCACAAACATCGGCTGTCATCGACATCATTAACGTAAACAAACTTCCTATACCAAAAGAAAAGAAAGGCAAAGCAAACAAAAACATATAAGGTTTACCTGGAATGAAAAGAAACCATAACAATAAGTATCCAAAAATAGAGATGCCTTGACAAATCAAAAAAGCTCTTTTTTTCTCCATTTTTTTTGCAATCCATGCTACAATGGGAATAACTATAAAAGTAGTTGCTAAAGCACCTCCGCATCCAAAAAGAGTAGGCCAAATCCCTGCTGCTGCTGTATCACCGTTAAACAAATAATAAACAACAATAAAAAATGTGAAGCCTGCAACTGTATTGAATGCATTAAAAATAAAAAACGTAGCAATACAAAGTTTTCTAAAAGGTTTATTTGAAAATGCCTCTTTGAAGCTGATCAAAATTTCTGTTAAACTTCCTCCTATGGTTTTGTAAGTAAGTGGCTGCAATGTATCATCAAATTGGGTTGATTTACTTTTAATAAATATAGCTGGAACCATTGCTAATAGCATAAATACCGAACCAACCCAAATAGCTAATGTTCTTGTAGCTGTATCTGCATTGGGGAACCAAGATGGGTCGTACATAATCACCCAAAACCAAGGTGCAATTACCCAAGCAAATTGTCCAATCCATTGAGAAATGGCCATGATACTTGTGCGTTCATGAAAATCATCACTCATTTCATAACCCATGGCAACATAAGGCACACTAAAAATGGAAAGTCCGATATGAAATATGAGCGAAAAAGTAAGAAAAAAGGTAAAGTTATACATTACACTGTCTTCTCTATACAATTGCCACATAATGATAAATGCAATTCCCATGATGATGGAACCCACAAAAACATATTGTCTTCTTCTTCCCCAAACTGACTTTGTGTTATCAGAAATAAACCCCATGATGGGATCAAAAAAAGCATCTACTATTCTTGGTACAAAAAACAAAACACCCCACATCCATGAAGGCATTCCTAAATTTTCTACCAAAACTACCATAAAAATTCCAAGTGCTGCAGGAAACATTTGATTGGCAAGCATTCCGAGTCCAAAAGCAATTTTTTGCCCCATTGGAACTATTTGTGATGAATGTTGATTGGACATAATTTTTTTATTTATTGTTTAATAACGATTGTTTGTAATGCTTTTGAATCTATGGTGATCTTTTTTACTTCACTTCCTATGTTAATTGAAACACTGTATTTTTCATTGGTTGGGTTAAACAGCGCAATCACAATGCTTCCATCTACATTTTGAACAGCGGTAGTCATTACTTCTCTATGATTAATTTCGCAACCAATTTTAACAGCTCCTGGTCGCATAAATTTACTAAAATGTGTCATTACATAATATAATGGGGTAAAATACACCTCGTCTTTTTCTTCATCTACAATTACAGGAGCTACACACCAGTTTTTAAACCAATTGGGTCCTCCTTGTTTGTTTAAAACCATATTCCAATCTACCCAACCATCTACGTAATTATTTAAACAGCCAATTATGTCAGTGGCATATCTGTTTACAGGAGCATATTTTGGGTGTAAATGTTTGTCCTTCTCACTTGCCCAATCCCAACCCCAATCGGTGGCTTCTTTTTGCCAGTACCATTTATCATCTTGCCACTTTGGAACTTCTGAATCTACACAACCTTCGGTTTCTATTAAATATTTATTAGGTGACTTTTTATGTGCGTATTGAAGCGCATCTGGAAAATAATCGTACGTGCTTTCATACCAATGAACGGCTACGCCAGCATAATACTTTGATGATTTTTCATCTCTGTACATTTCATCTACCCATTCTTTTAAGCCAGCTCGGTTTTGGTCATAGCCAAAAATATTTACGTTGCCCCAACCTTCTTTTTCTAATTTTGGACCTAAATGATTTTGGACAAAATCTGTCATTTCTTTAGGAGAAAATAAAGTGCTTTCCCAATTATTTCCATTTCCATGTGGCTCATTTATCACTGTAACGCCCCAAATATCAATACCTTCTTTTTTATAAGCCGTTAAATATTTTGAAAAATACAAAGCAAAAGCATCATTAAACTCAGGTAATAATTTTCCGCCTATAAAACTTTTATTGTCTTTCATCCAAGGTGGGCAAGTCCATGGTGAAGCTATTATTTTAAATCCTTCTTTTGAAATTTTTTGAGCATCTAAAATCATTGGAATTAAATCATTTTTATCATCTTCAATGGTAAAATGTTTCATTTCCAAATCGTTTTCAACTTTAGCATAAGTATAATTGCTTAAAGAAAAATCACATGAAGCAATATGCGTTCTGGTTAAAGAATAATTTGCGCCTTCATCGCTAAAATAAGCATCCAATATTTTTTTTCTATTTGCTGTACCAACTTTGTTTAACAAATAGGCAGAAGCCTCAGTAAATGACCCACCAAATCCTGTAATTTTTTGAAATTGCTCGGCTGGATTTACCTTAATGGTTAAAGATTCCTCAGCGGGTTTGAAATCTTTGATAAGCGTAAGTGCATTTCCATTTTCTGAGGTTTCATATACATCAATAGTCATTTTTTTCGCATTATTACATTGAATAAAAATAGCACAAACCAACCCAATAAAAACGGTTTTGTAGGAGTATAAATGCTGTCTAGTATTTATCATCGATTAATTAATTTTTGGAAGTTCAATACTGTTTAATAAATCTTCTTTTCTACCATTGTACGTTTTTACAATTGGATTCCCATCTCGCTTCAATTCTTTAAAAACACCTTGATCTACCGTTTCCCATAATGCATATTTAGCTTTACCATCAATGGTAAATAATCCAAAATGATTTTCGGAACCTTTTGGGTTTTTGGCATCTTTCCATTGCTCATCAATTGCCTCAAAATAAAAGCAGGTAATTTTTTCTTGATTGGTCCAATGGCGCATTAATTGATAATATTTAGCAGATTTATATTCATCACATGCTTTGGAACCATTGTTTCCATATAAACCATCAGAATTGGAAGCCCAACCTGTTTCTCCAATATGAATGGGTTTATCTATTCCAATAGATTTCATATAATTAGATACATTAAGGTATTGTTTTTTTGCATAATTCACCGAACGCAGCATCAAAGAATCCAATTTTTCTTTCTGTGTTAACGTTTCTTCATCCTTGCTTAAACCCCAAAAAACAGGATTATAATGAGTGTCGTGCATAGGATAGGTGTGGATAGAAACATAATCAACAGCCTCGTAAAGTTTCTTTAAATCATCAACATGATAAGAAGAATCGCCTCCGCCCCATGAGGCGAAATTATCTGAAGAAGTAATCCATAAATTTTTAGGTAAACTATTTTCTTTTTTTAAGTTTTGTAAATGGGTAACCCATTTCAAAATAATATTTGGTTCTACATAATAGCTAGTTGCCCACTTTACCATGGCTTCATTACCCACAGCTATTATTTTTATAATTTCAGGATATTTGTTTGCTAGTTCAACAGTTCTTTGAATCTCATCTGTGTTCGCTTTTTCGTTTTCTTTTTCATGATTAGGCTGCTTGTCTGTCCATGCATTTTCGCAATCTATCCAAGCACCAAGCATTACATACATTTCAAAATCAGACTTCTCTGTGCGCAACTCAGTTATTGCCTGCATCAAACTTCTTACTTCTTCATACTTTGTATTATAAGTGCGGAGCAGTTTGATGCCCATTGCACTTAAAATTTTCAAATCCTCTTTAATTTGGGACACAGAGGGCTGCGAATCACGGGTGTTTGTGCGATAACCTCCATAACATATTGCTTGGTAGTTTGAATCACCTAATATTTGAGACGCTGTTTTGGTTTTCTCCAATTGATTTGTGTTTTCTTTTGTATCGTTTTGATAGCCACACGAAGTTAGCATAACAGTTAAAAGCACTAAAAAATAATATGTTATACTATCTTTTTGCATGATTACTTTAATATAGACTCTTTTATGAATACCGTTATTTTACTTATTTCACCTGTTCTATTAAAGATTTGTGTGCTTGTTTCTGCATCAAGGTAAAGGGAGTCATGCTTACTCAAAGTGCCATCTTTCTTTTCAATTTCAAGACGGTTTACATTTGATAAACAATAAATTACAGGAACTTGGCATACTGTAAAACAAAGTGATCCTGGTGCAGGCGCAAATGTTTTGTGCTCCTTATTTATGGTAACGTAATGAAACAAACGATCTTCTGTCGTAAACTCATTTTTTCTTAATAAACTCGGATTAAAATATAAACAACCATTGGAAACAAAAACGCCTAATTCGCCAAATCTACTTAAAATGTCTTCTTTCACTTGACCTGTCATACCGGGTTGTTGCGCACCTTTGTTAGCCGGAGTGTGTGAGTATGGATCGGTAGGAAAAGCTCCGTATAATGAAGGTGATTTGTGCACACCTACTCCTGCATTTATCTCGTAATAATGCTCCAGTAATTTTCCAATTACCTCAGCAGTTTCCTCTTTTTCTATTGCTTGCAAACATACTTCTTGCACAGCCAATTGAAGTTTAGAAACCATGTGCCAATATATAGAGCCAAGGCCTTCGTAACCATAAAACGTACCTGAACGACCAGTGAATGATTTGTGGTTAAAAACAGTCTCAAAAGTATCTAAAAGGACTTTCTTTTCCTGTTCAATAAATTGGCCATATTTCGAATTCTCCAGTTTTGCAATGGCATCACTCAAATCGCCAGCATTTTTAAAGTTACCGTTAAAATGGTAATCTCCTTTTATGTCTTGCTCTACAAGCGATTTATCGCCATCAGCAAGCATTGCATTAATTAGCTTTGATTGTTTTATGGCTTCTTTTGGAATATTGTTCTTCACTAAAAACTTAGGAAGTTGTTTATTTGGATAAAGTAAATAGCTGTATTGATCAGGACGGAAAAGCGCACTTTTCTTCATACTATCCAATAGTTCTATAGCTTCTTTTGGAGATAGATAACCCGAACTCAATACGGCAACCTGACCTTCGAGCATTTCATTTAAGTAAGAAATAGAAATTTCTTTGTCGTTTTGAATACTCATCAAATTATAGGCGTGATACATATTGTCATCACGCTTATTGGAATTGATTGAATGTTCAATAAATGATAAACTAACTTTCACAAATTCTCTTAACCTGCGGTACGAAATAGTTCTTTTTTCTCCCCAAAAAGTTTGATTATAAATATGTTCTCTGAAATCGCTTCCTGCCTCACCGATGCTATCAAGTATCGCTTTTCGTTGGGCATCATTAATTTCACCTTTCAATAAATCAGCATTTTCATCAAAAGTTGCTTGTAACTTTTTGAAAAATATGATTAATTCATTCGATACTGCTACTCGATCTTCATTTGTTTGTTCGATTAGCTTTTCAAAAAATACTAAAAACCTACGCAAATAATAAAGTGTTACCATAGAAACACCATTTCCAACAAGGGCATTATTTGCATCGTTCCATTCTGGGCGTTGGGTATTCATCCAAATTCCGCCACCTGGTATAAAATTAGATAGTTTTGATAAAACAGTTGCTAATATTTTTTCTATAAAATTTACTGTATAAATATTTTCGTTTTGAGCACCTAAAAGCGCAGCATCAGATCCAATTTTTTCACGATTTTTTCTTATTTTAGCGTCTAATTTCTCATCAAATTCTATGGTATCTTTTGCGTTTTTTACAATGTCTTTATACTTTTTTATTTTGTATGGTACATTTGCGTAAACAAACACCTCTTTATCAAATTTGCTGCTCAATTCACCAGGGTAATACTTTTCATTAATTTCCAGTAATTTTAACAAGTATATGATTTGATGATCTCCCCAATAACCTATGTAAGACCAAGGATTATCTGGTTCTACTGTTTCCCAATCAAAACCGCCTTTGGTTAAGCGATAAGGATTGTATCCTTCAAAAGTTGTGGCATTTAAAAATTTGTGAATCATGCTCTTGGTAAAGGCAGGGTAGGAAATTGCTAACGCCTCCCAATTTTGAAAAATATCTCGCCAGTTGCCTTCATAATCCAAAATCTTTGAATGGTCAACTGCACTGCGTGTATTGATAGAAAATTTATTCCAAGGTCTACTTGGATCTCCATGCCTTCTGCTAAATTTTAGAGGCATGTATTCTATACAAATTCTCTTAAAATTTTTATCATCAGTTTGAGATGAAATTTTTTCTAATTCAAAAAACGTAAAGGTTTCATTCAAATTCTCCAATAATTCCTTGTGTTTTTCGTAAACTGGTTTATTTGTTCCAACAAAGTAGTTGATTAAATCCCATTTTTCAATTTGGTAGTTAAAATCAAAAATACCACCTCTCATGATATTGAAAAGCGTATTTGAGAAGTGACGGGTATCTCTGAAAACATCTGCAGATAATTGCATGCCATCAGATGATGCATTCAACTCATTTAGTTTTTTAGACCCAATTTCAATGTCGGCTAATACAAGCTTTTCAAGTTCTTTGTTGGTTTTAATATCATTAATAAGCGACACAACATTGGCTTGACTTTGATTTACATCAGCCACTATAAACCACCTTTTTTTATCTTTGGGACTTAAGGTAATTTTTTTGTTAACGAAGTAGGCGCCCCTTTCCGCTTTTACATCTTCTTCTTGAACAATATCTAATCCTTTTCTGAATGCATTAAGCTGCAAAGAAGAAACCAAGTAAATAGGATTATCTAAACCAAGAGACCATGCCACATTAGCCTTAAGTGCTTCACTTGGCTCTGCTTTATCAACTATAATGGCGCTTAACTCAAATATGCCCAAACCAGAATCTACGTCTAACTCATTTCGTTTGTATGCATCAACAAGAATACTTGTAGCGTTTTGTAGGTCGCTGCCTACACCGTCAGGCATAATATTTTGTATGCCATCAAGGATATTTATTTGTAGTTCATTTTCGCTGTTATTTTCTAATGATGACTTGCGCACAAACCCATAAATATTGCTTGAGTTCCACTCATATCTGAATGTAAGAGCAAAGTTGTGGTTGATTTCTTCAAAAATGATCTTATTCCCAATAGTATTTTTGTATAGATTTCTGGAAGTTCGATAATTGCCTTCATTGCGCTCAGAAAATGGTTCCCATACATGGATTTCGCCATTTTGAATAATCTGAAATATTGACTTAGACCCAGTAGTGTCGTATGATTCAGTAATTTTATCTGCAGTGTAATAAGGAAATAAAGCATACTCTGCATTTTTACGGCCAGCAGTAATTCCTCCATTGCTCGAAATAAACATCCAATGGTGAGAATCGCTAACAATACTCATAAAAAATGGACGCATTTCATTATTGTTTGAAATGCAAAAGAAGTTTTCACCTTCTATTTTTAATCTCTTTATTTCTACTAAAGATTCTTGTTCGACTTGTTTTTGTCCAGACATTATTTGGTATCTATATCGTAGTTATTATATTTATAACAGTAGTTTTTTTGCAAAAATCAACTATTATGAAATTCATATTCAATTGATAATTAGTAAAGATTTGTTGGTGCTAAATGTTGTATTATTTTTCTTTGTAAGCTCTAACATAATCAATGGTCATTGCACAAGGAAATGGGGTAAATTCGTTAGTTGGCCCTACAAAACCTCCTCCAACTGCTACATTCATAATGATGAAAAATGGTTGATTGTACACCCATTGGCCAGGAACATCGGCAGGGGTAATTCTTTTGTAAAGATAACCATCTACAAAAAAATCAATTTTGCTTGCATTCCATTCAACAGCATATAGATGAAAATCGTTATCGAATCTATCATTATTAAGTGAGTATGCTGTTGTTATAGATTGGCTACCTGAATAACCTGGTCCGTGAATAGAACCATAAGTAAAATTTGAAAATTTTCCCTTTTGTTCCATAATATCAATTTCTCCGCATTGTGGCCAATCGGCAGTTGTTAAATTATTACCTAACATCCAGAATGCAGGCCATATTCCAGAGCCTGTTGGTGTTTTAATACGTGCTTCTACTTTACCAAATTGATGAGAAAATATGCCTTGGGTTTTTACACGAGCCGATGTATAACTTCCGGTATTGCTTTTTAAGGCTGTAATCACAAGATTTCCTTTTCCGTCCAAAGATACATTTTGAGGGTTTTTGGTATAAGATTGAAGTTCTCCATTACCCCATCCGCCATTACCAGTTCCTAAATCATAAGTCCATTTTGCTGCATCAGCCGCAGTGCCAGAATCGCCTGCAAACTCATCACTCCACACCAATTCAAAGTTTCTATTTGGCAGGGATTGTTTTGGTTCTATTTCGCAGCCCGCTATAATGGCAACTATTGTTGCCATTAGTATTGTTTTATTCGATATTTTCATTAATTCAATTATTTAATAAATGGTACTTATTATAATTTTTTATTTATAGAAATAAATATTGTCGAGAGTGAAATTAGGACCACCAATAATAATAATTGCTCCTATGTTACTTTTTTGGTTTTGAATAGCTCCATTAAGAGGAATATCAAACGACTTCCAACCACCTGCAGTAAATCCGTTTAAAGTGGTTCTTAAATCCTTGTCATCGCCCATAGGTTGGCCATTAGCCGTGTTGGTTTCAAGGGTTTTATTTGCACCTATATCTCTAATTTCAAATCCAATAGAAGTAGTAGTTGCATCCTCAACATATACATCTACATGTAAAAATCCAAAAGCAGTAAGGTCAATAGGATTTGTATCAAACATAATTCCTGTATAATTATTTGTTTTATATTGTATTACTTTACCAGAACTTGTAGTTAAAATATCTGCTACCGTTGTAGAACCTCCGAACCTTGGATCAACATTGCTTTCGGTTGCATTGGAGTATGCATCACTAAAAATAGACTTTACATCGGCCTGCGGTCTAGTTGGCGTTGGTGCTCCTGGAAAACCTCCTTTTGACTCAATAATTAGTTTTCCTTTTGCAGGCAAACCATTTACTGTTGCAGTAATTTCCGCATTTCCAGCTGTAAGAATTCTAACAATTCCTGAATCATTAACAGCAGCAACAGCCGAATTTGAACTGGTAAAATTATAATAAGCAGTAGTTGATATTACTTTTACATCCTGTCCGTTAGTAAGGTTAAAAACATGGTTTAAACCAGTTAGATTTATAGAAGAACCAATAAAAGATTTTTCCGTTTTGGTTTGACCATCAAATATGTTTGAGGCTGCTTTGCCTACTGTTCCTAGTTTTTCAAATTTTATTTCATCAAACCAAAGAGCATAACCTGCACCATTTGTTCCTTGAGTTCCAGCAGCAAACCAAAAAACACCTCTTTCATTTTTAAGTTTAGATGCATCTGGAATAGGAATAATTACTTTAGACCAATTGGTACTTACATTTATATTTGAGACAGAAACCTTATATTTATCACCAAGGTAGTCTACACCAAATCCTGCCTCACCCAATTTTATACCTGTAGAAGCTTTTACATAAAAAGTAAGCGCATCAAAACCAGTAAGATTTCTACCCGGTCCATCTACTCTAAAAATGGCTCCAGCGTATGTTCCTTTTGGATCTGTATTATTGGGTACATCTATTCTTACAGAAGCATTGCTTTGGTAACCCTCTTTCATATCTACCGAAAATACATCTGGTTTTGCATCTGCAAATGGAAGATAGAAATCAGAACCTAAACCGATAAAGTTATCGGTAAAAATACCTGCAGTTGAAGAAAAAGAAGGCAATACTGCATCATCAGATAATTCTCTTTTACATCCAAATTGAACAACAAATAATGCAAATAAGAGACTTATAGATATATTTTTTTTGTTTAAAATATTCATTTTTTTCATTTTTTAATAAGTGCTAGATTTTATTAGTTAATATTGATTTGAATGTAGGTTCTGAATTCCCACTCATTTCCGTCAGGGAATCCGATCGCATTGGGGTCTGGAACAACTTCACCTAAACGATCTATTTTTGTGGTTGGAGAATATCTGTTAGAATATTTATTTAGTGTTCGGTAAGTTGTACGTACACCTAGTTTTGTTCCAGGCAGCATAAACCAATCAGGTTTACCTATTTCTACAGACCAATCGGCAATTACTTGAAGCGGGAATGTTTGGTTAAAATCTCTGTGGTAATCAAAAGGTCCCCAATCATCAATTTTTACCATAGTAATCAATTTCATTTTTTTATAAATGGTTCTTACATCAACTCCATATCGATTGATAGTTCTGGTATCACTTCCATTGGCTTGGCCATTTCCAAAATAAACGTTTCCAATAATACCAATTTCAGGATTAATTTTTGAAACCATTCTAGAGTTTACTTCCCACAAATCTTGTGCAGGCGCAGAACCAGGAAAGCCAAAAGTAGTACGGCCATTTCCAAGTATACCAATAGCTGCATCTTGCACTGTAGGGAGGTGACGATAAACGAAACCAGTACTCATGGCAAATTTTGCATCTTCCATTCTATCATTGTCCCATTCATACATCCATGTAGCGGGCGTGGGATCAAAAGTAAGTAAAAGTTCTCCACCCATAGTTTCTCTGTTTCCTCTTACTGAAAAAGGATCATCTAATATATTTCTTGGGCGAGCTGGCGCAGCAAAGTTAGGTCCAATTGGCCCTACTAATGGTTTTTGATATAAGAAATTTGGTGCTATTTGAAATTTACCAATATTGTAAGTAAATCCAGTAAGTACATTGTACATATTACCACTACCAATATCTTTAAGAACCCATCCAGTAAAAGTTTTGGTTTGATCTACTCCTCCGTTTGCAACTAGCCCCATATAAGAAGCAAGTCCATACCATTGTATCGATCCTGTGGAATATGTTAATTTCACCTTACCTCCAAAATTATCTGTACTTTTTATTTTGTCTTCATACACAATATCGTCTTGGATCATTTGAAAGCTTCTTCCATTAAGAGGCTGACCTGCCCAAATTCCGCCTACATCAAAAGTAAGTTTTTCCATTTTTTTACTTATGGCTAATGTTAATCGCCTTGTTTTTGGAACTGGAACAGCAAATGAGCTTTGTAGACCACTCCTTTGCACGAGATCTTCATGGAAGATACCAGTAACATCTAAACCTACTAATTTTCTACTATATTTTGCTAGAAAAGCAGGGTTTGCACCCCACCATAATTCAGGTCCAAATGCAATTTTCAATCCTTTTAACATTTTCTTTGCTTCCACTTCAAAACCAAAAGGGGCATTGCCATTATAAATGTCAATATTTGGCCCGTAATTGGCCTCACGATAAAGCCCAAAGAAATCGCCTTCATATGCCCAATGGTAGTGGCCTGTTCTATAAAAGCCTGATACCTTAAATTCTTGAGCATCCCAAGTATAACTAGCTCTGTACAATTGTACCCTATTATTTGAATTAATTTGTTGAAGTCCATTTGTTGTTTGTACCGTTAAAGGACGTCCTCTATTTTCATAAAATATTTCATCAATTGGTCTTGTAGCAACATTACCCAACACATTAAATTGAACATTTGCTTTCATGTTAGGTGCAGGTCTTGCTGTTACTCCAATATTAAAGGACTCCATATGGTCAAAACCTTGTTCATTAGGAAATGTTGTGCTTGCAGGATTAGCAGCTGTTGGAGTTGATATTAAACTTCCACCTGTTTGATAAGTATTGAAATTAGCCTGTAAATTACTTAAGTACAATTTGCCCTTATCTTTAGATTCCAACACAGCTTTATCTCCCCTTGCCCTTAATGTAGCATCTGCAACAGAAACACTTTTAAACAACATATTTATAGATTCAGCATTTGCGGTATAAGGATTAAACCGATGAATATTTTGTAATGCATAGTATGCCGCTCTTGGATAAAGTTCATATGTACCAAACTCATTTGTTTGTCCTTTAGCGCATATACCAAACCACTCCTCATTCATATTATTCTCCCCTTTCACAAAATCATTACTGTAACCTCCATTTGACCAAGAAGCAGTAGCATCATGTTCATCCAAATTTACAGTTTGACCAGTTTTCCACCATCCATCGCTAAATTGAAAAGTAAAGCCACCTAAGCTATTTTCATTTTTACCTATTCCAGCAGCATTATTGTATATCTCCTTCCAATTACTAAGTAACACTTTGGCTTGGTATTCTTGATCTTCTTTGTTTGCAACAGTATTATAAGCATCAGCACCAAATTCAGTAAGAATTATAGGCATGTTCAAATCTTTTTTTACTTTTTCGTATAAATCGGTAAAAGTAGATCCACGGTAACAATTAATTCCCAAAATATCTACATCCTTGCACTCCTTGGCAATGATATCGGCAAAAAGTAAGTCGCCATTGCAAATAGATATTGGATGGTTATTATCTATTTGTTTTAATGCTATTGCAGCATCGTTAAAAAGCTTGTACAAATGATAAGCTCCTTTTGTAGAATTTCTATCAGCTAATGGAATGTTCTCCGTTTCTGCGCCTCTCCAAAAAAGACCATAGTTGTTTTCGTTCCCTAACAAAAAAAGCAAGACACCAGGTGTTTCTTTGTATTGTGATACCATCTCTTTGGTTTCATTCAATAAAATTTCACGAACATTTGGATTTGAATAATCAGTATTTGGTTCCCATTTGCCTTTAACAGTTAAGCCATAGCGTCCAAAAGCGTGATTAAGCATAGTATAAATACCATAATTTTCGTAAATGTATTTTACCCATTTGGCAGGAACACCTGTATACTGCCTAATAACGTTAACGCCCATATTTTTAAGTAATGGCATTTCAATTTCTAAAGCAGCAATAATTACTTCATCTGATTGCTTCCATAAGCTATAATTGTAGTTGGTTCCTATTGGAAAATAATCCCAATTCATTCCATTAATGAACGTCTCTTTCCCATTTACAGAAAGTTTAAACCCGTTATCTGATTTAATAACTAGCACTTTATCATTTTGTGCAAATGCTAAAGTAGATGTAAGAAATAAAAGGCTTTGAAGTAGTAGTTTTTTCATTTTGTAACGATTTTGTTTATACATAAGCTTTGAAAATTGTCAAATTTATTGTAAAACGAAAGTATATGTTAAGTTTGATAAACCTACTTAGCTTCCCCCAACTCGCATACTTCACAGAAATATAATTGAGCTCAAATACTACAACACAGCTACTACAAAAAAAATTAATTCATTGAAATAAAACAATTTGAAATTATTTTTATTATATCAAATAATAGTATATTTGAAAATAGAGAATGGATAAATTATATAGAAATATTTTAAAAATTGTTTTAGTATTTGCTTTTGCATTTTTGAATTTACTAAACCTGCATGGACAAAACATGACCACAGTTCCTATTGTAAAGAACTATCCAAAATCTTTATACAGTGGAGGTACCCAAACTTGGGATATTTGCGAAGCTGATAATGGACTTATTTTCTTTGCCAATAACGAAGGTTTATTGTTATTTGATGGAAAACAATTTAGCAAATTTCCATTGCCTCAAAATACCATTTTAAGATCAATATATTTTGATAATAAAACCAAAAAAGTATTTGCAGGAGGACAAAATGAATTAGGTTATTTCTTTTTTGAAAAAAATGGAAAATTGAAATTTGAATCCTTGACAAACCTTTTACCTATTGGATTTAAAGGATTTGAAGATGTTTGGGGAATTGAAGAATTAGATAATAAAATTTATTTTCAAACCAGTAAGCAAGTGTTTGTATATGATGGAAAAAATATTTCAGTAATTAAACCAAATGATAATTTTTTAGAAAATTTTTATAAAGTAAATGACCGTCTTTTATTAACTGATATATTAGGAAGTATTTTTGAAATAAAAGGGAATAATTTTACTCAAATAGTAAAAGAAAGTAGGTTAGATATAACTGCTATTTTGCCTTTTAGGAAAAATGAATTGTTGGTTACTTCATATAAAAATGGACTTTATTTTGTTAGTAATAACACCATTCAAAAGACTGAAATTGATAATAATATATTAAATCAAAGTAGAATTTATAAAGCTTGTACTTATGGAAAATATTTTGTTTTGGCAACTAATAGAGCGGGTATATTTTTTTTAGATATTAATGGAAAAATAGTAAATAATATAAGCATAAAAGATGGGCTTCAAAACAATAATGTTTTGTCGTTATTTAAGGACAAAAACAATAATATTTGGTTAGGTTTAGATAATGGAATTGACTTAGTTAGGCCTAATTATCCTTTTGGTTATGTGCTTCCCGATGGACTTTTAAAAGGTACAGGATACAGCATGACAGAATTTGGTGATTCGTATTATTTTGGAACAAATAATGGTTTATATGTTCGAAAAAAAACCAACAATTCAACTGATGCTTTTCAGTTAGTAGCCAATACCGATGGGCAAGTTTGGTGGGTTCAAGTTATTAATGGTAAATTATTTGTTTGCCATCACGAAGGATTATTTGAAGTAAATGGATTGGTGGCAAATAAAATATTAGACTCTAGAGGTTGTTGGAAATTAATTCCATTGTTTAAGCACCCAAACTATTATTTAATGGGTACTTACAATGGTTTGAGCCTGTTTAAATGGGAAAACAATTCGCTTGTATTTGTTACAAAATTAGGTAGGTTTAAAGAATCGAGTAGGTTTTTGGAAGAGGACGAAAACGGGAATATTTGGGTGGGTCATCCGTACAAAGGTATTTACAAAATAAAACTGAGCACCGATTTACAAAATGTTCAATTAGTAAAACTTTATGGCGTAAAGGATGGATTGCCAGAAGAAACTGAAAACTACGTATTTAACACCGACCCTGGCTTGAACTTTTGTACAGCAAAAGGAATTTATCAATACATAGATGAAACAGATAAGTTTAAATTATTTAAAACATTTAGTAATTACTTAGATACTTCAAAAGTTTATAAGAGAATATTTAATGGTAAAAATGGTAATATATGGTTTGTTAGCTCCAGTGAAATTGGCTTTTTAAAACCTAATTACAACGGTGTTGACTATACTTTTAATAAAGTTATTTTGCCCAAATTAGATCAAAATTTAGTTGGCGGTTTTGAGTTTTTAAACGAATGTGATAATGGAAATTTATTTATTGGCATTGAGTCGGGTTTTATGAATATAAATTTGAACCATATCAATAAATTTATTCAGCAACCACCAACGGTATTAATTACAGGAATTACCTCGCTTAGTTTAAATGATTCTGTTTATTTTAGGTATTTAATTACTAACAATGAAAAGCTTGAAATTGATGACAGATCTATTGAGTTTTCATACAGTTCGCCCAATGCATATTTTTATAAAGACCTGGTTTTTTCAAGTTATTTAGAGGGATGGGATAAAGATTGGTCGCTTTGGAAACCTACTACTACGCGTGAGTTTAGCCGATTATCTTATGGGAATTACACCTTACACATAAAAGCAAAATGTATGGGTTTGGAAGGAAAGGAAACTACTATAAAAATTAACATTCTAGCACCTTGGTATTGGACAAAATTTGCTAAGTTTTTTTATACGTTAATTGCTGCTCTAGTCATTGTAATGATAGGCTTTTATCCTCAAATGTTAGTGCGCAAAAAAGCCTCAAGAGTAATTGCAGAAAAAGACAGTCATTTTAAACAACAAACCGAAACTTTAAGGTTAGAAAAAGATAAGCAGGAAAAGGAATTAATAGAGCTAAAAAACCAACAATTATTGTTAGAAGTAGAACATCAAGGTAAAGAACTGGCTTCTTCAACCATGCATATTGTTCAAAAAAGTGAAAAGCTTTTGTCGATAAAAGATAAGTTGAAACATATAGCTCAAATTACCAATGACCCAAAAATAAAGCCTGAAATTAGTGAGCTTATAAAAAACATAGATGGTGATACTTTAATTGATAAAGACTGGGAGAAGTTTGAATTATATTTCAATAATATTCATACTAGTTTTACTCAAAGTTTAAAGGAAAAATTTCCCAATTTAAGCGCTAACGACATAAAAATGTGTGCTTATTTGCGCATGAATTTATCGACTAAAGAAATAGCTGCAATTTTAAATATATCGGCCCGAGGAGTTGAAATAAGCAGGTATAGATTACGCAAGAAAATGGAGTTAGAAAACGCTACTAATTTAACCGATTTCTTGTTGAGAATGTAGTTATTTCTTTCAAAATTTTATGCCTTATTGCGAATTTAATGAAGCAATCTCATTCTAAGTTTAGATACAGATTGATTCGCTACGTTCGTATTAACTACCAATATAAAATATGTAGTTATGATTGAGCGTTTCATTTATACAAAAAATTTGTTGGTTTTTAAAAAAAGAAAAAGGCCAGATTTCTCTGACCTTTTCTTACTACTAAATATAAAACTTGAAACCTAATTTATTTGAAACTTAATAGTTTTTACAGCATTGTCTGCTTCTATTTTCAACAAATAAATACCTTGCTTTAACGAATGAGTATCTAAATTAATAGTACCATTTCCGTTATTTTGATTCGATGTTTTTGAAATCATTAATTCACCTAACATGTTATAAACCAATATTTTTGAATCGTTTTCTAATAATTTACCTAATTCTACATTTAAAATTTCAGTAGCAGGATTTGGATAAACTTTTACATTATTTAAAGCTTGTTCTGCAACACCAATAGTTACACATTTTGCACAGCTTTCCCAACATACTGCTGGTAAAGTATCATTTACTTTAGAAACAGTAATTGTTCTGTTTGTAAATCCTGATTTAGTTGTAGTACAAGTCATACCTTCTTTTAACATTTCTTGAGAAGTCCAATTTCCAATTGAATATTTGAAATCGTATGATGAATCTTTATCTAACAATAAAGTTGCCATAAAGATATCAGTACCTGGCTTTTTAGTCATTGGTGTACAAGCACCACACCAGCCATTAAAGTTTCCATTTAAAGTAACAGTATCAGTAGCAGCAGGTTTGTTTTTAGCCATATCAACTTGGAAAGTTAAATATGTTTTTGTTGCTCCACCTGTTCCAGTACAAGCTGTACAGCTTTCCCAGCATGATAAAGGAATAGAATCATTTACTTTTGTTGTTCTATAAACGCGGTTTGTAAAAGTTCCAGTTGTTTTAGTACATGATAAAGTTGATGCTAAATTTTCTTGAGAAGCCCAAGCTCCAACAGTATATTTAAATTCAATTTCTGTAGCTGTATCTAAAGCTATAGTTGTTGACCAAATGTTTGTTCCTGGAGTTTTTGTCATTGGATTACAAGCACCACACCATCCGTTAAATGTTCCGTTTATTGTTACCGTATCGTTAGCAGTTAAAGGTACATTTTTAGCATCTACACTGAACTTAATATTCACTTTTGAAGATGTAGGAGGTGTAATAGTTCCAAAAGTTACATCGTCAAAATAATAAGTTTTTTCACCTGCTGTAGCACCAGTTGTTCCAAAATTAAAGAAAACTGATACTTTTTTGTAAGTATAAGTTAAGTTTAAAGCTGCAGTACCAGTTGCTTGGTTAGCAAAATTAAACTCAAGTATTTGCCAAGCATTGGCAACTGTAGTTGTTGCTTCTGTTTCTACACTTTTTCCAGCATCATTAGGATCTTCAGCTTTCATTCTTATTGCAGTTCCAATTGATGGAGAATATACTCTCATGCTAATTTTACTTGCTGTTGATGAAAAAGGAATTGCATTTCCAAAACCTGTTGTACCACCAATAGTAGTACCAGCCCAAGTTTCTGCAATATTTGATTTAATAATTTTACATGCTTTGTTAGTAGAAACAGATGGATCTGTAACTATTGAGCTTGCGTTACCACCAAAATCAGTTAAACCATAGTTTAAAGTAGTACTTTCAAATGTAACAGGCATATTTAATTGAGGAACTACTACACTTGAACCAAAAGTAATATCGTCAAAATAATAAGTTTTTTCACCTGCAGTTGCACCCGTTGTTCCAAAATTAAAGAATACCGATATTTTTTTGTAGGTAAAGGCTAAATTTATAGCTGCTGTACCAGTTGCTTGGTTAGCAAAATTAAAATCAAGTGATTGCCAAGCATTTGCAACAGTAGTAGTTGCCTCTGTTTCTACACTTTTTCCAGCATCGTTAGGATCTTCAACTTTCATTCTAATTGGTGTACCAATTGAAGGAGAATATACCCTCATGCTTATAATTTTAGCAGTTGCAGTAAAAGGAATAGCAGTTCCTAAACCTACAGTTCCACCTACAGTTGTTCCTGCCCAAGTTTCGGCAGTGTTTGACTTAATAACTTTACATGCTTTGTTTGACGATACAGCTGGATCTACAACTATTGAACTTGCATTTCCGCCAAAATCAGTTAAGCCATAGTTTAAAGTAGTACTTTCAAATGTTACAGGCATATTTAATTGAGGAACTACTACACTTGAACCAAATGTAATGTCGTCAAAATAATAAGTTTTTTCACCTGCAGTAGCACCCGTTGTTCCAAAATTAAAGAATACCGATATTTTTTTGTAGGTAAAGGCTAAATTTATAGCTGCTGTACCAGTTGCTTGGTTAGCAAAATTAAAATCAAGTGATTGCCAAGCATTTGCAACAGTAGTAGTTGCCTCTGTTTCTACACTTTTTCCAGCATCGTTAGGATCTTCAACTTTCATTCTAATTGGTGTACCAATTGAAGGAGAATATACCCTCATGCTTATAATTTTAGCAGTTGCAGTAAAAGGAATAGCAGTTCCTAAACCTACAGTTCCACCTACAGTTGTTCCTGCCCAAGTTTCGGCAGTGTTTGACTTAATAACTTTACATGCTTTGTTTGATGATACAGCAGGATCTACAACTATTGAACTTGCATTTCCACCAAAATCAGTTAAACCGTAGTTTAAAGTAGTACTTTCAAAAGTAACAGGGAAATTTAATTGAGGAACAACAGTTCCTGTTCCAAATTGTACATCATCCCATAAATAAGTTTTTGTTCCAGCTATAGCTCCTGTTACACCAAAGTTAAAAAATATAGATAACATTTTATAAGTATAACCATAGTTAATTGCAGCTGTTCCAGTTGCTTGATTTGCAAAATTAAATGTTAATATTTCCCAAGCATTTGCTGTTGTAGTAGTAGCTTCAGTTTCAACTGATTTAGTTGGATCATTGGGATCTTCAGCCTTTACGCGAACTTGAATACCACTATTAGGCGAATAAACTTTAACTCTAATTGAAGAATTTCCAGATGAAAAAGGAATAGCATTTGCAAATCCCGATGAAGTACTCATAGTAGTTCCAGCCCAAGTTTCAGCTGTATTTGATTTAATTGTTTGAGCTACTTTGTTTAAAGAGTTGCTTGGATCTGTAATAATTGTAGTTGCATTTCCACCAAAATCAGTAGTTGCATAATTTACATTAGTTGAATCGAAATAAATAGGTAGTGTTACTTGTGCTAAAACTGGACCTGTTGCAGCTGGAAACATTACATCATCAAAATAATAAGTTTTTGTACCCGCAGTAGAGCCACTTGTTCCAAAATTAAAGAATACAGATGCTTTTTTGTAAGTATAAGTATAATTTATAGCAGCAGTTCCACTAGCATTATTTATAAAGTTAAAAGATAGTGTTTGCCAAGTGTTAGCTGCTGTAGTTCTAGCTTCAGTTTCTACACTTTTTGCACCATCATTAGGATCTTCTACTTTTAAGCGAATAGCAATTCCACTATCAGGTGAATAAACACGCATGGTAATAATAGTTCTGCTTGAATTAAAAGCAATTGCAGTTGCAAATCCACTTGATCCACCCATGGTAGTTCCAGCCCAAACTTCAGCTGTATTTGATTTAATAGCTTTTGCCACTTTATTTGTAGATACTACAGGGTCAGCTACTACAGAACTTGTGTTTCCGCCAAAGTCTGTTAATGTGTAAGTTACATTGGTACTGTCAAAATTTAAAGGCATATCAAAGGATTGTGCCTTGGCTAATTGTGTTACAAAAAGTAACAAAATGAGCAATTTAAGTTGTCTAATTGTTTTCATTTGTTTATTTGTTTTATTTTTAATTGTGATTCAAACTTAGTCATACTTATTTTACTTCCTATTTTTACTACCCCTTCTTTGCTTTCACGAATAATATTTTAAAAAATAATTGCTACAACATCACTACTACAAATTTTTACAAATACTTGAATATTATTACAATAAAAAATTAAACCTTTCTTTTTTTATTCAATATATTTTACAGAATTTTACATTTAAAAGTGTGTTCTCATTGGATAAATTATTGTTTTCTATAAATATTTAGAATTATTTTTGTGTATTGACATAAAAAAAAGCTGACAGTTTTTAAACTGTCAGCCTTAAATTATACCTAAACCTAATTTGGTTTGGTATTACACTAAGTTTTTTTTAGCAATACTCTTCAAAAGCAGCTTTTAAATTTTCTGCAATCATTTCAGCGCTTCTGCCTTCAATATTATGGCGTTCAATGAAATGAACTAATTCTCCGTTTTTGTATAATCCAATTGAAGGAGATGATGGAGGAAATGGAGCAATAAATTCACGGGCTTTTGCTACAGCTTCTACTTCTTGTCCTGCAAAAACAGTTAATAATTCGTTTGGTAATTTACTTGACTCTTGAATTGCTTTCATAATTCCTGGTCTTGCTGTACCAGCTGCACAACCGCAAACCGAGTTAAAAACCATTAGCTTAGTTCCTTCGTTATTGTTCATGGCTGTGGCTACTTCATCAGCAGTCATAAGTGATTTAAAGCCTACTTCAACTAATTGCTGACGCATTGGGGCTACTAACATTTCTGGATATGGCATATTTTCTTTATTTAGTTATTTATTTGAATTTACAATTTTACAATTTTGTTTCCAAATAATTGCATTAAGTCTATTTGTCATAAAATATTAAAAAACTTTTTACTTAAAAATTGTTATTTAGGTAATAATCAAATTTTTTAAAGTCATTGATTATTCTATTTTTGCAAAAAATAAGTTTTAAAAATTTACACAATAAAAATATATGTCAGAAGTAAAATCAGTATCTCCTTACAAAGTTAAGGACATTAGTTTAGCCGAATGGGGCCGTAAAGAAATAAAATTAGCCGAAGCAGAAATGCCAGGTCTAATGACAATTAGAAAAGAATATGGTGCAGAACAACCTTTAAAAGGTGCAAGAATTGCTGGCTGTTTACACATGACTATTCAAACAGCCGTGTTAATTGAAACATTGAAAGCTTTAGGTGCTGAAGTAACTTGGAGTTCATGTAATATTTTCTCTACACAAGATCATGCTGCTGCTGCAATTGCTGCTGCTGGAATTCCTGTTTATGCTTGGAAAGGTCAAAACGAAGAAGAATTTGATTGGTGTATTGAACAAACTTTATTTGCTTTTGAAGGCGGTAAAGGTTTAAACATGATTTTAGATGATGGTGGTGATTTAACCAATATGGTTTTTGATCGTTACCCTGAGTTAACTAAAGATATTAAAGGTTTATCGGAAGAAACTACAACTGGTGTTCACCGTTTATACGAACGTATGAAAAAAGGAACTTTAGTAATTCCTGCTATCAACGTAAACGATTCGGTTACTAAATCTAAATTTGATAACAAATACGGTTGTAAAGAAAGTTTAGTTGATTCTATTCGTAGAGCAACTGATATTATGATGGCTGGTAAAGTAGCTGTAGTTGCGGGTTATGGTGATGTAGGAAAAGGTTCTGCAGAATCATTACGTGGTGCTGGTGCAAGAGTTTTGGTTACTGAAATTGACCCAATTTGTGCTTTACAAGCTGCAATGGATGGTTTTGAAGTAGTTACTATGGAAGAAGCTTGTACACGTGCAAACATTTTTGTAACGGCTACTGGTAATTTAAAAATTATTGGCGAGCGTCACTTTAGAGCAATGCGCGATAAATCTATCGTTTGTAATATTGGACATTTTGACAATGAAATAGACATGGCTTGGTTAAATGGAACTTATGGTTCAACAAAAGATACCATTAAACCTCAAGTAGATGTTTACAATATTGAAGGAAATGACATCATTATTTTAGCTGAAGGTCGTTTGGTAAATTTAGGTTGCGCAATGGGTCACCCAAGTTTTGTAATGAGTAACTCATTTTCAAACCAAACTTTAGCTCAAATTGAATTATGGAACCACAGCGATAAATACGAAAACAAAGTATATGTGTTACCTAAACATTTAGATGAAAAAGTTGCATACTTGCATTTGGCTCATATTGGAGCTAAACTAACAGTTTTAGATCCTGAGCAAGCTGATTATATTGGCGTAAAAGTAGAAGGACCTTTCAAAGCTGAAATGTACAGATACTAAGCTAAATTCGAATAATTAAATTCGAAATACAAAAGCCAATTTGATTTACTTCAAATTGGCTTTTTTTTATACAAACCTTTGGAAAAGTAATGCCAAATGCTCATAATTTAGTCCAAATATGCGAAGTGATTTTTTATCAAGACAATGAACAAAAATCATTTCATAGCATTAGTTTTGGAACTATTTTTTGAAGAAGTATTGATGAAAAAGAACAAGTAGACCCGATAGATATCGGACTCAGCTCAGTAACCGCGAACGGCTATTCATCTTTTGTTCTGATTGCCTCCTTCGGCAAGCTCAGGATGACAATGTTGAATTGTTTATTGTTTATTGCTCATTGCATATTGTCCTTTGCCTATTGTCCATTACCTCCTTCGGCAAGCTCAGGATGACAATGTTTAAATTGACCATTGCATATTGCCTATTGCCTCCTTCGGAAAGCTCAGGATGACAATGTTGAATTGTTTATTGCTCATTGAATATTGCCCTTTGCCTATTGCCCATTACCTCCTTCGGCAAGCTCAGGATGACAATGTTTAAATTGACCATTGCCTATTGCCAATTACCCTTTGCCTATTGCCAATTGCCCATTACCTCCTTCGGCAAGCTCAGGATGACAAATTACAATCAGCCGTAATCTATCGTCTATGGTCCATTAACTATTATCTCTCTTCGCATTTTTCAATAAGTTTGATTTCCCAATACAATTCCTTACATTCGCCACGCTTAATTTTTTATGGAAATACTCATTTTAAATGCCACTATTTGCTTCCCTGCAAGTCCTTTTTTTAATAAAGTTTGCGATGTATTGATAGTTGATAACCATATTGATACTATAGTTTTAAGTAGTAAAAAAACATTTACAAACACTCAAAATTTCAAGCAAGTTATAGATGCAAAAAAAGCCAATTTATTACCAAGTTTGGTTTGTTTGCGCACTCACAGCTCTGATCCAGGTAATGAACACAAGGAAACTTTAGCCACTTTGGCCCAAACTGCCAATGCTGGTGGATTTTCAATAGTATGTGTTTTACCTGATAGCGAACCAACCATAAGCAGTAAAAGTGCGGTGGAATATGTGATTAATCAATCAAAGAATTTACCGGTAACTTTATTGCCTTTTGGCACTTTAAGTAATAAAATGGAAGGCAAGGAAATGAGCGAAATGTACGACATGCATTTGGCCGGAGCCATTGGTTTTACCGATGCTAACCATGCTGTTAAAAACAGTAGCCTCATGTTACGTGCTTTGCAATACACCCAAATTTTTGGTGCAAAAGTATTTACCCATGCCGAAGACTTGAATTTAAGTGCTGGAGGCAGAATGCACGAAGGAAATACAAGCGTACTTTTGGGTTTAAAAGGCATACCTTCTATCACAGAAGAATTGGCCATTAAACGCGATATTGAGTTAGCAAAATATACCAATTCAAGCATACATTTTTCGCATATATCGAGTAAAGTTTCGGTTGAAATTATTCAAAAAGCCAAGAAAAAAGGTTTACCAATTACTTGCGATGTAGCCATTGCCAATTTATGTTATACTGATACCGATTTGGTTGATTACAATTCTAACTTGAAATTAAATCCGCCATTACGTGGAAAGGAAGATAGAAAAGCTCTTTGGAATGGTTTGATTGATGGAACTATTGATGCCATTGTAACCGACCATTTGCCACAAAATGCAGAGCTAAAAGAAGTAGAGTTTGAATATGCCGATGAAGGAATGATTATGCTACAAACCGCATTGCCATTGATAGTAGCCAATGCGCCTAATAATTTTGATACTAATTTATTGGTTCAAAAATTAAGCACCAATCCAAGAACAATATTAAATAAACCAATTCCTGTTTTTGAAAAAGGAGAAGTGGCAGATTTTATTATTTTTGACTCCAATAAAAAATGGATATTGAATGATAAAACCAATTTTTCAAAATCGAGAAACAGTGTGGTTTATAACAAAGAATTGCAAGGCAAAGTAATTGCCACATATTATAAAAATAACATACAAACATTTTAAAAAATGATCATAGAACACCAAAATAAAGTAGTATTAAGTGCACTTCAAGCATTGCTTGAAACTTATGCTGAAGGAAAAAATTTAACCAAAATATATGACGATTGTAGTCAGATTTTTGTGTCGAGAGATTTGTTTGAAAACAAAATGAAATCGCTGGATACATTAATGGCTAAAGGTGGTTATGACGAAATAGAAGAAGTAGTTTTTGACTTAATGTTGGTTCATTTTTTATCGGCATTTGCGCACGATGAAGAGTATTTTGACAGTGAAGAATGGGAAGAAATAGAAGAGAAAACTGTGGAGCGTGGTACTGAATTATTGAATGTGTTTTTATACATTAATGAAGCCAATGATGCCGATGCAAATATTTCGATAGAAGATTTCTTAAACGAGTTTTTATTAACCGATATGGATGAATTCCAAGACGAATTTAAAATTTATGAGCCATTGATAGAAAACGATTTGGAAGAAGCAGATTTTGATGATTTGAAAAAACTGAAAGCTACTTTACCTGATAGTTCAGAAATAAAAGATATTTTTATTCCGATGGTTATGTTTTTCCAAACTCCTTATTCAACCGAAATGGTTGGACAATTTAAAGGAAAATACAACTCGTTTGAAATAAGTATTCTTGCAGCATTATTAGCATTTACCAACCATAACTAACTAACATGGAAAACCAAGAAACCAACACTCCACTTTGGCAACATGCCTTAAAATTTGGAATTATTTATGCTGCGGCAATCATCATTTTTGATTTAGTATTTTTCATTTCTGGAATCAATAGAGGCGAACACCCAATTATTGATTCAGTTTTATTGTTGGCTTCTTCGGTTACTACCTTATTTTTTGGTATGAAAATACGCAGAGATGAGCAGCCCAATGGATACAGTAAATATTTAGAAGTGCTGAAAACGGGCTTGTTTATTGGCGTGATGGCCTCTGTTATGTTAGCAGCTTGGAAGTTTTTGTTTTACAAATTCATAAATCCTGAAGAGTTAATTAACGAAATGGAAACAGCTAAAAAAGCTATTTTGGAAATGGATTATTTTGATGAAGACAAAAAGATGGAAATTATCAATGCCATGAAAGATAAAAACACAGCTGAATCTAAAATATCAGGTCAATTATTTGGGGTAAATGTTTACGCGCTAATAATAAGTTTAATCATTGCTGCATTTGTAAAAAGAAACAATCCAGATGATACCTACAAAAGTTTAGACATGTAGTAAAATCAAATACCTTTAACACATAAAATATTTATAAGTGAAAGAAATTCAAATATCGGTTGTAATACCATTTTATAATGAAGATGAATCGTTGCCAGAGTTATTGGCTTGGATTGAGCGCGTGATGAATGAAAACAATTTCACTTATGAAATTATTATGGTGGACGATGGCAGTACTGATAATAGTTGGGCTGTAGTTGAAAAACTATCGGCAATAAATCCGCTCATAAAAGCCATCAAATTCAGAAGAAATTATGGAAAATCGGCTGCTTTAAACGTAGCTTTTCATAAAGTGCAAGGTAATGTGGTAATTACTATGGATGCCGATATGCAAGATAGTCCAGATGAAATTCCGGGTTTATACAGCATGGTTGTAAATGATGGTTTTGATTTGGTAAGCGGTTGGAAAAAGAAACGCTACGACCCCATTACTAAAACCATTCCTACCAAAATATTTAATTGGGCTACTCGCAAAATGAGTGGAATAGAATTGAATGATTTCAATTGTGGTTTAAAAGCTTACAAGGTAGATGTAGTAAAAGCCATTGAAGTTTATAATGAAATGCACCGATACATTCCGGTTTTAGCTAAGTGGAATGGTTTTGTTAAAATAACTGAAAAAGAAGTGGTTCATAGAGCCCGTAAATACGGTGTTACCAAGTTTGGATTTGATAGGTTTATCAATGGTTTCCTTGATTTATTAACCATCTTTTTTGTTTCAAAATTTGGTAAAAAACCCATGCACTTCTTTGGTGTTCTAGGAACATTATTTTTTATGTTTGGTTTTTTTGGAGCTGCATATATTGGCCTTCAAAAACTATGGTTCATTTCACATAACTGGAATTTAAACAGAGGAATTACCGAACAACCTATGTTTTATATTTCTTTGGTTTCATTAATTATTGGTATGCAATTGTTTTTAGCTGGATTTATTGGTGAATTAATTAGCCGAAATTCGAACGAAAGAAACCATTATGGAATAACCAAATACATAGGTTATAATGACTAAGAAAAAAATACTGATTGTTGGTCCAGCATGGCCTTTGCGTGGTGGCTTGGCTACTTATAACGAACGCCTTTGCCGAGAGTTCAATGCACAAGGTCACGAGTGTGAAATTGCAAGTTTTTCGTTGCAATATCCAAAAGTTTTGTTTCCAGGAAAAACGCAAATGAGCGATGACCCGAAACCAACAGATATTACCATTCATTCCATCATTAATTCTATCAATCCTTTGAACTGGATTTTGGTTGGAAATAAGCTAAAAAATAAGGAATTTGATTTAGTAGTTTTTAGGTATTGGATGAGTTTTATGGCACCTGCTTTTGGCACCATTGCTCGCATGATAAAAGCAAATGGTAAAACCAAAGTCATTACCATTGCCGATAATATTATTCCTCACGAACAGCAGTTTTTTGATAATTCATTTACTCAATATTTTATAGATGCCTGCGATGGATTTTTGGCCATGAGCAGGGAAGTATATGCGCATGTTGATTTATTTGCCATAGGCAAACCCAAAAAATATGTGCCGCACCCCATGTACGACATGTTTGGACCATTATTGGATAAGCAAGAAGCAAAAAGAAAATTGGGTTTAAATGAAGCCGATGAATATTTGTTGTTTTTTGGATTTATAAGAAAATACAAAGGCTTAAGTTTATTGTTAGATAGTTTTGTTTTGTTGAAACATTCGCATCCAAATTTAAAGCTCATTGTGGCTGGAGAATTTTATGAAAACAGTGAACCTTATTTACAACAAATAAAAAATTTAGGTTTGGAAAACAGTGTCATTCTCAGAACTGATTTTATTCCAAATAATGAAGTAGGTGTTTATTTTTCAGCTGCCGATTTAATTGTTCAAACTTATTTAACTGCTACGCAAAGTGGGGTTACACAAATAGCCTATTATTATAATAAACCCATGCTGGTTACCAATGTTGGCGGGCTTGCAGAGCTTGTTCCTCACGAAGTAGTTGGTTATGTAGTTGATAAAAATACAACTGAAATTGCAGCAGCAATTAATAACTTTTACACAGCAAACCGTGAACAAGAATTTACTGCCAATATGGAAGTAGAAAAACAAAAATTCACTTGGAAATATTTAACAGAACAGTTGTTGGATATTTAGTGGTTTTAAAGTTTTTGTAACGCAATTAGTATTTTAGCAATTTCCTCAATAAATTGTATAAGTTTGTTTACGATTATTTGGCATGAATTTTAAATCTTTAGTGATCCCTTTGTTTTTTATTGTTTTAGGTTGTACTAAAACTACTCCTAATGGAAATGTTCCTTGCGATGAAACACGTTATTATTATCATATTCCTGATTCTCTTAAAAATTGGTTTAATCGAGTTCTTGACTCTGCTCAACCATTGAAAAATTACGAAGCAAAATCAAGCAAAGGCTTATCTGAAACAATGACTGTGAATTCAAATTACAATGCTTGGTATCAATCGCAAATGTGTGGAGCATCTAAATATTACAACTCTCAATACAACTATGCATCAACTTTGTATAATAATAGATTTTCATTGCTTTTAGCTTTTCAAACAAACTTTCGCCCATTGGTTTATACTTGGAATGAAGGAGCTATAAAAGTAGATACAGGTAAATTCAATATTATTATACATACCATTGCTACAAGTAATTCAGATACTAAAACTCATTATTTAGATTTAAAACAATCAGTTGGAATAAATTATTCTACCCATTTAAAAGCCATTTATTATGATTCAGATTATTTTTGTAAAGACAGTGTAGAATGTGATACCTGTATTCAATGGAAAGGAATATACTTACAAGATAATATTACCTATAATGATGTATATCGTTATGTTAATCCAATGCAATATGGAAATGTAAACTCAATAAAAGAATTTTTAATTGATAAAAAATATGGTGTTATTCAATTTACCAATCGTGATAATACGATATGGAAAATTTCTCCTTTTAAGTAGTTTATTTTTATTTGTTGGATGTGGAGGTGGCAGTGATTGCGATGGTGGGCCAATAGGAGATTGCAGAAAATATGTAAAGTGTATTGATACATTTTATGTTGATTCTGCCATTCATATAGCATTACCTGATTCCTTAAAAAATAAAATTGAATTTAAAAACAATAATGGCTTTGTTTCTGTATTTAATATTCAGCAAAATGGTAATCCTTATTACTTTGAAGAAAATTTATTGTATAAATCTGTAAATGTTGAATGCGGTTGGCTTAATTGTTATGATTATTTTTTGAATCAATACAAAACAACAAGTTATAAAGCAACAGATGTTCCATTTTATTACAGTTATAATTTAACCAATGAATCAACTACCGATTCATATAAATATAAGCAAGATTCAAAATTAACAGGTTATGGTATTGCTTCGGTTCATGTAAATGATATTGGATTTCCTTTGCCATTCAATAGGCCGAATAATAAAAACAGTCGTTTATTAGATTCAGTTCAAGTCAATCAAAAACTTTATCGAAATGCATATCAAATTTTTTTGGATAGTTCAACGCTTAACTACACCATTATTAAACCCATTGGAATTTATTACAACCAAACAAAAGGACTTATAGGTTTTTATTTAACCAATGGCGAAACTTGGGGATTAAATGAATAAATAATTCTACTTTGTCAATGGTTGGAGTTTTATAGTTCCATAGGAACGAAATATATATAGCAACGGTCCCGATAGCAATCGGGATTAACCCGTAGAAAAATTGCGAAATCTCCTCCACGAAAATCCCCAAATATTTGCAAAAAGCCTTCGCTTTTTGCAAATATTTGGGGATTTTCGTGTTATTATTTTTGAATACCACCAGTTTCACTGGTGGCTATTCATATTCAACTCCTTCTGAGTTGTTCTTTTATTGTTTATCGATTTGACACACATAGTTTTTTCTCCTACCTCAACTAAATGCTAAATATTTGAAAATTATCCAAATTTTATCATGGCTTTTATTTAAAAACGTTGTTCAAAACAACTATTCTTGTTTTTCAAATTTCCCTTATTGAAAAAAATATTTAACATACAAAATCTGACACAAAAAATGGGCAATGCTTATCAATTCGATTTAAGGGCTTTTGCCTTGTTTCGAATCGTTTTTGGGTTTGTTATGTTAGTTGATTTAAGCATTCGCCTCAGCGATTTTAAAGCTTTTTACACCAGCCAAGGCCTATTACCTTTTGAATATTTTAGTCAATATTTTTCAAAATATTACTTCATTCCCATTTATCAATTAAATGATGCTCCTTGGTTTGTTGGTATTTGTTTTGCTTTGCAAATAATAGCAGTTTTTTGCTTTGCAATAGGTTACAGAACTAGGTTGTTTCAAATAATATTGTTGATATTTTATATCAGCTTACACATGCGTAATCCCTACTTATTGCAAGGTGGAGACGACTTGTTACGTGCCATGCTTTTGTTTAGTTTGTTTTTGCCTTTAAATGCTGTTTGGGCCGTTCAAACCAAACCAGTAAAGTATCAATTTTCCATTCCCGCATTAGTATTTATGTTCCAAGTATTGATGGTTTATTGGGTTTCAGCACTCATGAAAACCTCGCCCGAATGGCATAGCGAAGGGACTGCTTTGTATTATGCCTTTAACTTAGATTGTATTCAGTGGCCGTTGGCAAAATATTTATTACAGTTTCCAGCATTGCTTCAGTTTTTAACTCCTGTGGTTTATTACCTCGAAATTATAGTTCCAATTTTGTTTTTTATTCCATTTAGAAACAATGTTTTTCGACTCATTTGCATTGGAATTATTGTGGTTTTTCAAATAGGAATTTTCTCTACTTTATTTGTAGGTTTATTTTATTTAATCAATCTTACTGCACTGATTCCATTATTGCCAAGCAGCTTTTTCAATTATTTTAAAATAAAAGAAAATCCAACGGATTGGAGTTTACAACTGGATAAATTTACCAATTATTTTGTGAGTTTTTTATTGGTTTATGTATTGTTTTGGAACACCAATTATATTCCACAATTTAAATATGGATTGGCACAACGATTTAAGAGTTTTGGTTTTTCTACAGGTTTAAATCAAAATTGGGGAATGTTTGCACCCAGTGTTTTTAAAGAAGATGGTTGGTTAATTTATGAAGCCATCACCAACCAAAACGACACCATTGATTTGAAAAATAATCGACAAAAAGCTCATTATGAAAAGCCAGAAAATATTCTAAAAACAGTAAAAAATGACCGTTGGCGAAAGTATAATGAATACTTAATTATGCAAGACAGAACTTGGCTTCGGGAACCTTTTCATAATTATATTTTAAACCAAAATAAGGATTTAAATTTGAAGCAATTGAACATTATTTACATGATAGAATTAACGCCACCTCCTGGACAAAAAGCTGCCATAACAAAAGTGAATTTGAACGAATAAATTTCGAGAAAAGATATCATAAAAAAAGCCATTCATTATTACATAAAAGGCTCTTTTAAAGATTTGAAAAATTACTTATTTGTTTAAAACTAACAATGGAATTTTAGTATGATAAGCCATTTGTCTGCTTAAACTTCTATGAAATAATCTATCAAAAAAGTTACGGTTATGTTTGGCCATTACAATCATATTTGAATGATTGTTAGTTATAAAAGTATTGATACTTTCAATTACACTTTCACCTTCTGGAAGCTTTACAATTTTCCATTTATTGAATTCGGCTGCATCTTTGTTTCTACTAAAAAAATTATGCTCGGAATCAAACAAATCATCATAGTCAGATTTAATATGTAAAACACTCACATCGGCATCGTAAAGGCTTGCAAAATATGCTAATCGTGAAACTGCCGGAAACTCTGGTTCATTGTAATCGGTAGCATATACAAGGTGAATGATGTCTTCAAATTGCGAAGTAGGAGGAATAATAAGAACTGGAACTTCAGCTCCAGCTGCTACCGATGCTGCATTGCTGCCAATTAATATTTCTTGTAAACCACTTGCGCCAGTAGTTCCCAAAACTATTAAATCTATTTTACTTTTTTCAACAAACTCTTGAATTTCATCATTTATAAAACCAAAAGCTGTATGCGTTTCAAATTTTATATTGGCTTTTTCTAAATACTTTTCGGTTAAATCACTAAAATTTGTTTTTGTAAACTCTTCCACTTCCATCATGTATGACTGATACACATTATTGGGAAAAGAATTATCCATGATTGGAATATTTTTTACATACAATACATGAATTTCTGCATTGGTTTTTTTAGCCAATTGAATGGCATATTGTAAAGCATTATTTGCTACAACTGAAAAATCGGTGGGAATTAAAATTTTGGAAATCATAGTTTGGTTTTTTATTTTTTCAAAATTATTTATAATTTGTAAATTTCTGCTATTAATTAATTATAAATTTTACTGCTATTTTCTATTCAAATTTAAGTGTAAAAAAAAACATAAACAGCGTATTTACGTCAAACAATAGGATGAATGATGTCAAGAAATTTGCGTTATAAACATTCTGAAAATGAATGGACTAATTGTTTTCCTGTATTTATTTGTAGTTGGTATCATATAAACTTTTCGGGGTAATAGACAAAAAGTAGGCTAAAAACGCTTGAGAGTATTAATATCA
>JBMOGB010000011.1:0-34731 GCA_049318585.1 Bacteroidia bacterium
TTCCACTTTTGCTTGCACCTATGGAAGATGTAAGCGATCCGCCTTTTAGAGCAGTATGTAAGGATAATGGTGCCGATTTAATGTACACTGAGTTCATTTCATCGGAAGGTTTGATTAGAGATGCAATAAAAAGTAGAAAGAAATTAGACATTTTTGATTACGAACGCCCTGTTGGTATTCAAATTTTTGGTGGCGATGAAGAAGCAATGGCATTGGCTACACAAATTGTTGATACCATTAATCCTGATTTGGTTGATATCAACTTTGGTTGTCCGGTTAAAAAAGTAGTTTGCAAAGGGGCTGGGGCTGGGGTTTTAAAAAATTTAGAACTCATGGTTCGATTAACTGAAGCAGTGGTTAAATCAACCAAACTTCCTGTAACTGTTAAAACACGTTTGGGTTGGGACGAAAATTCACAGAATGTAGAAGAAGTAGCCGAACGATTGCAAGATGTTGGCATAAGTGCGTTAAGCATTCATGGACGAACACGCGCTCAAATGTACAAAGGCGAAGCTGATTGGACTTTAATTGGAAAAATAAAAAATAATCCTCGAATTCATATTCCTATTTTTGGAAATGGTGATATAGATTCACCACAAAAAGCGGTGGAATATAAAAACCGTTATGGAGTAGATGGAGTAATGATAGGCCGCGCTGCTATTGGTTATCCATGGATTTTTAGTGAAATAAAACATTATATTAAAACAGGCGAAATGCTTGGCGCACCAACCATTCAACAAAGAGTAGAAGTGTGTAAAAAACATTTACAAAAAAGTGTGGAATGGAAAGGCGAAGGAGTGGGAATGCTTGAAATGCGCAGGCATTATACTTCGTATTTTAAAGGCTTAAACCATTTTAAAGATTTCAGAACAAAACTTGTTACCACCAATAGCTTAGTTGATTTGTATGCAATCATTCAAGAAATTGAAGAAAAGTATAGTTTAGAAGCAGCAAATAGTTAAATATTTTTAAAAAATTTAACTGTCATTTTTTATAGCAAAAACACATATTTACGTATAAAAATAAATTTATAGCTCGCTAAATGTATAAAAAAATGTATACTTGTAGCGAGTTATAAATATTTATATGGCAACAAATATAGTAGGAAGAATTGCTGAACAAGCTGCATTTAAAAGCATTTTAAGTGCTAAACAGTCCGATTTTGTAGCGGTTTACGGAAGAAGACGAGTAGGCAAAACTTTTTTAATTAGAGAAACTTTTAGTAACTCGTTTCAGTTTCAACTTACGGGTTTGGCCAATGCCACCATGAAACAACAGCTGGCAAATTTCCATGCTTCGCTCACTAAATTTCATGGAAATAAAAAGCAATTGCCATTGGCAAAGGATTGGTTTGATGCTTTTCAGCAACTAATAGCATTGATTGAAAAATCAAAATCAACTAAAAAGAAAGTTATTTTTTTAGATGAACTTCCTTGGCTCGATACTTCCAAATCAAATTTTGTAACAGCACTTGAACATTTTTGGAACAGTTGGGCTTCGGCCCGAAAAGACATTTTACTCATTGTTTGCGGTTCGGCTGCTTCTTGGATGCTAAATAAACTAATAAACAATAAAGGTGGTTTGCATAATAGAGTTACTCATAAAATTAAGTTAGAGCCTTTTACTTTGGCTGAATGTGAAGCATATTTAAAAGTAAAAAACATAAAGTGGAATAAACATCAAATAGTAGAAAACTACATGGTAATGGGCGGTATTCCTTTTTACATGAGTGCTTTAAAACCGGGCATGAGTGCAGCCCAAAGTATAAACGAATTATGTTTTACCGAAAATGGATTGTTAAATAATGAGTTCAATAACCTTTATGCCTCACTTTTTAAAAATGCCAATAACCATGTTTTAGTGGTGGAAGCGTTAAGTAAAAAAGCAAAAGGACTTACACGAGAAGAAATTATTAATACTGCAAACTTGCCAAATGGTGGCGGAGTTACAAAGGTGCTTGATGAACTTGAAGCTAGTGGTTTTATAAGAAAGTATTTGCCTTTTGAAAAAAATGCTAAAGAAGCCTTGTTTCAGTTAATTGATTTCTATACACTTTTCTACTTTAAATTTATTAAGCAATTAAAAGGCAATGATGAAAATTATTGGCTTAGTATTCAAGACACTCCTACTCATAGAGTTTGGGCTGGATATGCCTTTGAACAAGTGTGTTTGGCTCATTTACCACAGATAAAAAAAGCACTTGGAATAAGTGGCATACAAACTAAAGTGGCTACATGGCGAACGAAACAAGCTAATGATGGTGCTCAAATAGATTTGCTCATAGAAAGAAAAGACCAAATTATAAACTTATGTGAAATGAAATTTTCCATCAATGAGTTTATCATTGATAAAAAATATGCCGCAAATTTGCGCAATAAAATAGGTGCATTTAAGCAAGAAACTAAAACTAAATATGCAATTCATTTGTGCATGATTACTAGCAATGGCGTTAAAAAAAACGAATATGCTACAGAACTTATCCAAAACAATATTTCGCTAGATTTATTGTTTAAAAATATTTGATAAAATTTATACCTCGCCAAATGTATGTATTTTTGTGTAGATTTAGCGAGGTATAAACTCACTTTTATACGTAAAATTGAAATTTTTTTTAAAAAAATACATCAAATATTTTTGCGTTTTTGCATAGTTCTTAAATTTCTCCTAAATATTTTATGCTAGCAACTTTTACCTATTATTTCAGTCAAAACAAATAATTTTCAAAGCCATCATATTTTTTATTGCGCTATCAGGCATTTTCTATTATGTTTGCCTTTTAAGCAATTTTTATAAAATCAATCTAGAAAACTATATCGTACCAATGAATAAATACAAATTAAGCAACAATGTACTCGGTTGGGTTACATTTATCATTTCCATTATTACTTACACACTTACGCTAGAACCTACGGTTAGTTTTTGGGATTGTGGTGAGTTTATTTCAGCTTCTTATCGCCTACAAATTTGCCATCCGCCCGGAGCGCCTTTGTTCTTAATGATTGGTCGTGTGTTCTCACTTTTTGCTTCCGATGCCAGTAAAGTTGCTTTCATGGTAAACATGGTTTCGGCTTTAACTAGTGCTTTGTGCGTTATGTTTACTTTTTGGACTATTACTCATTTGGGTAAAAAAATAGTAAGCAAAAATGGTGAAGAGCTTTCCGTTCAACAAGTTTTTGCCATTATGGGTGCTGGATTAGTTGGTGCTTTGGTGTTAACTTTTAGCGATACTTTTTGGTTTTCGGCTGTTGAGGCAGAGGTTTACGCATCTTCAAGTTTCTTTACAACTTTAACTTTTTGGTGTATTTTAAAATGGGAAGATAACGCTAACGACAAAGGTGCTGACCGTTGGATAGTGCTTATTGCTTACTTAATTGGTTTAGCTATTGGAGTCCATTTGTTAAACTTATTGGTAATTCCTGCCATTGTTTATGTATATTATTTTAAAAAGAACACTTACACATTACCAGGCTTTTTAAAGGCTAGTGCAGTTGCTATTTTAGCAATTGGTTTTGTTCAGTTTGGAATAATACCAGGCTTACCAACTTTAGCTACTAAGCTTGATTTTTTTGCAGTAAATTCATTAGGAATGAGCACCAATTCAGGAGCTTTAATGCTTATTGCTATCATGATTATTATTTCAGCAACGCTGTTACATTATACTCAAACTGGTAAGAAAAATAGTTTATACATTGCCATTGCATGTTATGCTGCTTTATTTTTAGTTTCGCTAAATATTAACTTTTCAACAGGAAGTTTTATTGGTTGGGTTTTACTAACAGGTTTATTGTATTTTGTTTTATTTTATAGTAAAATATCAAATGCTGTAAAAAACATCATCGTACTTTCGTTTTCATTTATTGTAATTGGTTTCTCGAGCTACGCAATGATTATCATTCGTTCTTTAGGAAATCCTCCAATAGATATGAACGATCCTGATCAACCTTTTGCTTTGCTTTCGTATATTAACCGTGAGCAGTATGGCGATAATCCTTTACTATACGGTCAGTATTTTTATGCTCGCGCAATTGATACCAAATCGAAAGGAATGAATTACCGCAGAACTACTGATGCAAATGGCAAAGAAAGTTATGCTGAGGCTGGCGAAAAATTAGAACGTGTTTACGATCCAAAAGATTGTACTATTTTACCTCGTATGTGGGCCGACAGAGCTGATTATATTCAGGCTTACCGCAGTTGGGAAAATATGCCTGGAGAGAAAAAAGCTACTTTTGGTAAAAATATTGACTTCCTTTTATCGTACCAATTAGGATTTATGTATTTTAGATATTTCTTTTGGAATTTTGTTGGACGACAAAACGATGAACAAGGTTATGGCGATGCTACCAAAGGGAATTGGATTACAGGTATTTCATTTATTGATGAATGGCGTTTAGGCCCCCAAAAGGATATTCCTGCCATTATAAAAGATAACAAAGCCAGAAATACTTATTTTGGAATTCCATTAATTTTAGGAATTTTAGGATTGGTGTTTCATTTTAAAAAGAACAAAGAAGATGCAACAGTCGTATCTACCTTATTCTTATTCACTGGTATATTCATTATTTTCTATTTGAATTTCCCTGCACATCAGCCACGTGAACGAGATTATGCTTATGTAGGTTCGTACCAAACTTTTATTATTTGGATAGGTTTAGGAGTTTTAGCCATCATTGATTTCTTATCGAAGAAAATGAATGCCATGGCTGCTACAGCTTTAACAACTGTTGTTTGTTTACTAGGTGCACCAGTTTTAATGGCTGATCAAAACTGGGATGACCATAACCGTTCTAATCGTTTAACTGCATTGCATTTTGCAGAAGATTATTTGAACTCATGTGCTAAAGATGCCATTTTATTCACCAATGGCGATAACGATACTTACCCACTTTGGTATGCGCAAAACGTAGAAAATATTAGAAGCGATATTCGTATTATCAATTTAAGTTTATTAGGAACTGATTGGTATGCCGATGGTTTAAGACGCCCTGCATACGATGGAAAACCAGTAGAATTTAGTTGGACTCCTGAAACTTATGCTGCCGAAAAACGTAACTATGTGGTATTTTACGACAATCCATCTTTGGGTTTAAATAAAACTGATTATTACGATTTAAGTAAATTAATGGCTTTTATGGGCGATGACAATAAAAATAGTCAAGTTCAATTACAAGGTGGTGATTATGTAAATTATTATCCAACCAAACGTTTCAGTGTAAAAATTGATAAAGAAGCTTGTTTAAAAAATGGTGTAGTTCAACCTGAAGATGCACCATACATGGTAGATAGTATTAAGTTTGAAATTAGTAATGCTAATAACATGATGAAGCCTGATTTATTAACGCTTGACATAGTTGCTACCAACATTAACAAAAGACCAATTTATTGGGCAATTACTACTGGAAGCGATGTGTATTTAAACATGCAAAGTCATTTTCAAATGGAAGGTTTAACTTACCGTTTGGTTCCTATATTTAACCAACAAGATCCAAATGATCCAAGTCCAGGACGTATAAATAGTACCATTTTATGGAACAACTTAATGACTAAATTTAAGTGGGGAAATATGGATCAACCAGGTGTTTATTTAGACGAAACTATTTTACGTCAAACCAAAAATTTCCGTAATATTTTCTATCGTTTAGCGGAGCAATTAGTAAGAGAAGGTAAAAAAGACAGCGCAGTAAAAGCATTGGATTATTGCCAAAAAGTATTGCCATCTTCAAATATAGCTCACGATGTGTTTTCAGTGCGTTTGGCAGAAGGTTATTTCTTAGCTGGTGCATTTGATAAAGGAAATGCTTTATTGAAAGAAATTAGCACAGTTTGCGAAACAAAAGCTAAGTATTATAAAACTTTCCGTAGCACTAAAAAATACAAAATGGTTCAACCTGAATTAGAGGAAAATGTTCAAGTTATGACATATTGTATGCAAGTAGCTCAAATGAATAAACAAGATGTTGTAGCTAAAGAATTAAGCGATAAACTAACTGCAATAAGCGCAGGTTTATAATTGCTATTGATTTAACAAAAAGCCCTTCAAAAAATATTTTGAAGGGCTTTTTTTATTTATCAAAAATGGTTTTGGTTTTTCGTTTAAAAATATCTTTATTTTCCAAACTTTCTATTCCATATTTATTTAATACAACATAATCGTTTGCCATGCTTAGAGGCAATGCTAAAGCTATAGGAGCAATACCTGTAAATAAATTTATAAAAACTACTCCATAAATACTTGAATTATCTTGCATCATTAAGTAATTGGTCAAACCCAAAATAGCTAAATCAATACCAAGAATTCCAACTTTAGAGTAATAGGAAACATCTCGCCCACTCATTGATTCAATGAATCGATATGGAATTGCTAAGCCATCTTTAAAAAATAAAGTATCATAATTAGCATTGTCTAGCTTTAAAATTATATGATCATTTTGCACATGCAATTCTTTTAACAGCTGGGGAAGAGTACTAATAAAATCGGGTTTTAGTTTTACAGCATACTTTAAATCGTACATTAATTTAAAATGTTTGCCATTTTCCAAATTCCTCAATAACATATAATTTGTTCGCTGAGCAATAGCTGAAAAACTTAAACCAATGATGATTAACAGAAATATATTCTTTTTCATTTGTAAGTGTTTTTTATTTCGTAGTTATTTGTGTTGTATATTCTTACTGGTCCCGAAAAAAAAAGCGAAAATGCTGTACCAGCTAATAATGTAGCAGCAGCTATTTTGGCCGATTCATTTTTATTAGGCCCATCATTTGGAGAAGCAGAAAATATTGCTAAAAATCCAATTGAACAATAAGCACCAACAAATATTCTTATAGGTTCTATTATACCTCTATGAGGAATATGAATAGAAACAACCTCTTTTATTGGAATAATTAATTGTTGTGATTTGTTTGTAGGATTACTTACAAAAAGTGTTTCTGAGTTTACAGAATCAATCATTACTCTGCTTTTATATTCGGGTAAATCGCCAACTAAGTTTAAATTAGCATAGTGAGGCAATCTAAAAATGTCTTTCAAATGATTCTTTTTATTTACCAATACTATTCTTTTGTATTGGGCATTTGCCGAAATAGAAAAAAATATAATGACAAAAAAAGTAATTGTTTTCAATAGTTTTATCGTTTAAAAATGCTATAATTTATACATTAAACTAGCTTCGGCATTAATATAAACTCTGTTACCAATGCCTTGAGAAGGGGAATATTGCGAACCAGTTTCTATGCCAATTATTACATCTTTAAAAGGTATTTCATTTCTTATTTTATATCCTAAAATATAACCCAAACCAAAGTATATTTTTGGGGTGAGTTTTAATTGGTTATAACCTTCTATTTCTACCGATTGATATACATGACTTTCGCGGTATTCGTTGGTATAAGTGCCAAATAATTGGTCTTGAGAAGTAATTGATAATTTATCATTACTCTGCGCATAACTAAAGTTTATTAAATAAAACGAATTGAAAACAGGCGTATATTTTTTGCTTATTATAATACCTGGTTTTATAAAAAAAGCATCAAAAGTTTGATCAAAATTTATAATGTTAGAAAAATCGTTGCTGTAACTATTGTAGAAGCTATTAGAATAGAATTTTATAATTTTATTTTTGGTGCCTTTACCATATCCACCTCTAATGGCAAATGAAAATCCTGTTTTTTGAATTCGCAAATATGATAACTCTAAAGGCATTAAATCAATAAGTCTGGCTTGAATACCTATAAACTTTTCGGGAATATTAGTTTCTTTGGTTTGTGCATTTACAAAAACAGAAAAACAAAGTAAAATGATTGAGAATAAATTTTTCATATTTATGGAGTGATGCTTAAAATATAATAATCATAAGTATAGTTATAGTAATTATTTGGATCATATTTTTGTTGAAAATAAAATAAAGCGTTTTGAAAAGTGTGACTTACAATTTTAGGTGTGTAATTAATATCTTTTGTAAGCTCATTTGAGCTACACGTTTCATTTCTATAATTATAATTTACTGCTACTCTTAATACTACTGTATCTTTCGCATTTTTGGTTTCTATATAAAGTGTGTTTTCCGAATTTTCCGAAATAATTAAGTCAGCAATGGTATCGTTTGGATAAAATATTTTAGCTGAATTTTTATAACTTATTTTCAAAATTCTATCGGTTGTATCGGTTAGTTTAATTTTCCGAGCATAGGTTGTTCTGTTATAATAACCTCCTCCACTATCACCTTCTCCGCAGCAACTTTCAAATAAAAGGAGTAAACTAAAAACTAAAAAAGCTAAATATTTCATACGTTCAAATTATTAGAATAACAAATACACTTGTTTTAAAAACAAAACAAATGTATTAAAATAAACCAAATTTACTAATTGAATAATTAAGAGAAATTTTGCTTACTTATTAAATTATAAAACAGTTACTTTGCAGTATAAAATTTTAGAAAAATCATGAAAAAAATAGTATTATTATCAGCAGTAGCATTCAGTTTGTTTTCTTGTGGAAACGGAAATACACCTAAGCAAGAAGGAGCGCCTACTGACTCAACCCAAACAAGCGATAGCACTGCGCAAGCAACTTATTATGGAGCTAAAATTACAGCAGATAGTGCCATAGCAATGAGCGATTTAAAAGCAGCAATGGGTGACAAAAAAGAACTAGCTGTAAAATTAACAGGAGAAGTAGAAGCTGTTTGCCAAACAAAAGGCTGTTGGATGAATATAAAAGGCACAAATGGCGAAAGCATTCGCGTTACTTTTAAGGATTATGCTTTTTTTATGCCTATGGATTGTTCAGGTAAAACTGCCATTGTTGATGGCGTTGCAAAAATTGAAGTTACAAGCATAGCTGATTTAAAAGAATTTGCTAAAGACGACAAACAAAGTAAAGAAGAAATAGCGGCTATTAAAGAACCAAAACAAGAATTAGTTTTTGAAGCAAATGGCGTTATTTTAAAATAATTTTTTAGTACCAATCGTCATTGCGAATGAAGTGAAGCAATCTCACAACAAAACTGTGAGATTGCTTTATGCATACCATTGACGTTTTTCATATAAAGCTTTAACTATAAGACAAAAGCAAAACATCCAGTCATTCCGTAGGAATCTTCCTCGATAACTAATACCATTGAATTTATAAAACAATTTTGTAAAAATCAAAGATTATTTAAGTCAAGGAAGATTCCTACGGAATGACCCAACGTTATTTTACATTGAATTTTTGAAAAAAATATCCCTTTCAATTTTACCAAAACACAACTTAAATAGTTCAAAGTTGCCAGATTCAAATCCGTTTTATGAAAAAAATATTTTTCTTTTCTAGTCTATTATTTGTTAGTTTTCTGTTTGTAAATTCATGTGCTAATAACGAGGCTCCAAAGCAAGAATTAATAAAAAAAGACAGTGCTGCAAGCTGTAGTAATTCAACTATAATGGACCCAAATGCGCCAAAACCAATGGCGTTAATGATGCGCAGCATGGCAGCAAATGCCGACAGTATAAAAGCTAAAATATTACGTGGTGAAAAACTAGATAGTTTGCAGTTTCCATTCCTTCGTTTTTATTTACTAGAACCAACCGATAAAAATGTGTTAGAACCAGCTTTTTATGAGCATGCAAGGGTTTTTCAAAAAGCATTTTACGAAGTATTTAAACATCCAACAGAGCAAAAAAAATATTATAATTTGTATATTGGGAAATGCGTTGCTTGCCATCAAAATTACTGTAGCGGACCTTTGAAAAGAATCAATAAAATGCCAATAAATGAATAGTTTTTTGAAAAAAAATAATTTAAAAATAGGAATAATTTTAAGTGTAATTATATTTAGTTCTTGCAGTATTTTCAATAAAAACAAAACATCTAAAATGGAACTTAATGGCATTACAAAACAAGCAGATTTAACTGGTAATAAAATAATTACATGGTTTGATGATGAGTATAAAAACTATGTTCCAAACCAATTAGTAATTAACAGCATAAAACCTCTAAAAAACGAAATAAAAGTACTAGTAGTTGCTGGCTCTTGGTGTGGTGATACTCAAAGAGAACTGCCCCGATTTTTTAAAATCATTAACTCAATTGGTGTTCCCAATAACCAAATTGAAATGATAATGGTTGATGAAAACAAAAAAACTGCTGCGTTTAACATTTCCGTTATTCAAGTTACAAATATTCCAACTTTTATATTTTTTAAAGATGGAAAAGAATTAGGAAGAATTATAGAAAAGCCACAAACAACTTTAGAAGATGATTTGGCCAAAATGCTTCAAATAAAATAGATTTTCGATTTCCAAATTTTTAGTGAATTTTAAGTTTTTTTGTCAAATTTGCTAGTTTGATTTAACTTATATTCGTTTTATGTTTACTTCTAAGCATTTCAACAATATTTTTTAAATTTTTAGGTAAAAAAAAATTGGGTAAAAAAATTTACATATTCCTGTTTTTACTTTTTGCACTTCTAAAATTAGGTGCCCAAACATGCAGCATTGTTACCAGTTCTTCTATAGTTTGTATAAACAATGCGCTAAATTTTAGTGCAACTTATACTTCAGGATTAACACCCAGTACTTATGCTTGGAACTTTGGGAATGGCGTTACAAATACTCAGGCCAGTCCTACTTATAACTATCCAACTATTGGAACATTTACTCCAACATTAACCATTGTTTTTACCAATAATTCCCAATGTATTATTAACGGAAATCCAATTCAAGTAGTGGCTTTACCAATTGCTGATTTCAGGATTCTTTCTAATATCAAACAATGTTTTAAAGGAAATTTGGTTTGTATAAAAGATTCGTCAAGGGCGGGAATAAGCGGCAGTAAAATTGCAAAGCATACATTTTTGTTGGGCGATGGAGATTTTGATACCACCATAAATTTTACAGATACCATTTGCCATAATTACAATAACACAGCTGGTGGTTTGTATTCCTTAATTTTAGAAGTTACCGATTCCAATGGGTGCTTAACACGTTTAGAAAAAAACAACGCCATTACCATTTTACCAAAAATGGAATCCATTAGTTTTAGCTGCTTTTCTACTAGTTGCGACACTACTTTGCAAACCATTCAAAATACTTCCAATTTACCTCTTTCAAAAATAAAGAAATTTGTTTGGGATTTCAACGATGGAAATATTGATTCAACCAACACCAAATGGTACTATTTTACCCATGGATATGCAATTCCTGGATACTATTATCCTACATTATTTGTTTCTGATTTTGATAATTGTAAAGACACTTCTCAACTATACATTTTTGCATCAAAAAAAGTATTAGATGACAAAATTTTGATTATTCAAAAAAGTAAATGTTACAGTGAGCAAAAGTTTGTGCTTAATTATAAAGATGCAAAGCTTAATGACAAAATTGTTTGGAAAATATTTGATATGAATAACCAATTAGTGGATTCAGTTTTGAAATATTATTACGACAGTGATGGCAAAAATTGCGGAAAATACAAAGTAACCATGGAAGCTTTTTATGGTAATAATTGTAAAATAAAATTAGATACATTTATTGAAATATTAGGACCAAATACTATATTTTCCGAAGTACTAAATCAATACCAATGTTCAGTTTTTGATACGGTATATTTTAGAGATCCAATACCTGAACCATCGTGTTTATATAAAAATACTCCTAATTGGTTTTGGGATTTTGATGATGGTTTTGCACCACCTTGTACCACCGACACCAAACGTGGAATTAACGTTGGAATAAACTGTAGGTACAGCAAAGACAGTGCTTTTGTAAAACATAAATACGACAATTCAGTTGTTAAATGTTATAATGCTAAATTACTAATTACAGATTCTGTAAATAATTGTAGTGACAAGGATTCTGGTTTAATAGTTTTAGATGCACCCAATGCCAAACCAAATTTACCTTACCGAAGAGGGTTGTATTATTATACAGATCCACCTGGAAAAGATGGCCCTCCAATTAATTGTACTAGCAGCACTTTTACTTTTAAAATAGAGGAAACTTTACCTTCATGTGGTAGGGAAAGTTATTGGATTAATTATGATTCGGCAGAAAATGCTGAAAGGTGGAAATGGTGTGATCCAAAGGTGGATAGCACGCTTTATACTTATGGTTCTGTAGCCGATTCAAACGGTTGGGTTACTATTGGATTAATTATAAAAAATGGATTATGTTTCGATACAGCTTGGTATCACCACATGTTTCAAATAATTTTAAAAAAGCCAGCTATAAACTTATATTTTAAATCAAATTGCTCACCTTATATAGCAGATATAACGTACCAAGATTCTATTCAAAATAACGTTAGTTCAGCCAATATTTATATTTACAAATACATTCCAAAAAGTACACCTCCATTTGTTTTATTTGATAGAATTATAACTAATTTAGCAAATAATGATTCAGTTTTAAAACAAAAAAAGTACGAATTTGGACAAAAAGGAACTTATAAAATTGTTTCAATTTTAACTAGTAATCAAAATTGCACCTATTATTATGAAACAATTATTCATTTAGGATTTTCTCAAACTAGAATTCTTAGCAATGCTACAATATGTTTGAATGATACTTTTCGTTTTTTAGAAAATTTTGAATACAGTGATTTATTTACTGAAAAATGGACTAATAAAGCACGAACAGATTCTAATCTTGAGCGTATTTACTTTAATTATGGTGATACCAATTTATATGGTTTTTACGGTATTTTCCCAAAACACAAATTCAGTAAAGTTGGAGTTTATAATGTTTCAATGATTGCTCAAGATAGTAGTGGCTGTAGGGATACATTTGAAAATTATAGAGTTTTAAATGTAGTTGATATCAAAGCTAGCATTGCCTCTATTACTCCTAAATTATTATGTGCGCCAAAAGTAATTCAGTTTTACGATGATTCAAAAATATTGGACTCTTTAAAAAACAATGTTACAGATTCGGTTTCAAATTGGAAATGGGATTTTGGCGATTCCAAAACCATTAGTTTTTCTAAAAATCCTGTACACGATTATACAACCAACGACTCATTCAATGTAAAGTTGGTGGTTGCTTCTTTTTTCGGTTGTATTGATAGTATTACTGTGCCTTTAGTTATTAAAGGACCTAAACCGAAATACAACTTTTTGAGTGGCGATACCATTGGCTGTAGCCCTGTAAATTTTATAATGAATAATACAACAGGAACTCAGCTACAAAGTTGGCAATGGACTATTAATGGCCCTGAAAATTTTATCGTTTCCACCGATAAAGATTCAAACACTAACTTTTCATTGGTAAAAGCAGGAAGATACCGAGTTTTGTTGTTAGGAACCGATTCATTAGTAAATGAAATTACAGGTCAAACTGTTTATTGCACATCTGTTTTTCCTGACACTTTAAACCCAAATTCTAAACCTATTTTTATTACAGTTTTTGATAAACCTTTGGTTCAATTATTTGGGCCCGATACAGTTTGTGCAAACGATGTTTTTACTATTTTAGCTAAAGCTGATACCATGTATAGCCATTTTTTATGGCAAGTAAATAATGGATTTACTTTGCCATTAAAAACCAGAACAGATTCAATTTTCAACCATAGTTTTAAAGATTCAGGAAGCTATATTATTCAATTAATTCCAACTCCAAAAATTAGCATTGCTTGTATTGATACTGGCATTCACGCCATTTATGTTAGAAACATAAAAGCTGATTTTGATATTGACGAAACTCGTTCACCAATTGATTCATTCATTAACAAATCAATCAGTGCAACCAGTTATTACTGGAATTTTGGCCAACCTAGTTCAGGTATAAATAATTTTTCTGCTATTCAGAATCCTGTACATGATTACAAAAATATAATTGATAGTTTTAAAGTTTGTTTGGTGGCTCAAAATGCAGGTGCATGCTTTGATACGCTTTGCAAATTCATTTTTCCAACAGCCCGTTTGTTAAAAATTCCCAACGTTTTTACACCCAATAATGATGGAATAAATGATGCTTTTGACATTGAAATTTTAGGCCATACTTTTTACGAAATAAAAATTTATAACCGTTGGGGAAATAAAGTTTTTGAAGGAACTAAAGATGGAAAAAGCAATGATGGAAATAACTGGAATGGAAGTACCGATAACGAAGGAAATTTAAATTCTGAAGGAGTTTATTATTACGTTTTTAAATATAAATTCAACGACAAAGAAGCAGAAAAAAAGGCACATGGAAGCATTACCTTAATTAGACAATAACTTACAAAAAGTACTAATTATTGTTTTATAAATTTACGAGAAACGGTTTTATTATTTGAAATAATATTTAAAAAATAAACACCTTTTTTTAAATTAGAAACATCAAATTCTTTATCAATATTTAGCTGTTTAAATAATACAATTTCTCCTAAAGAGTTTACAATTTTTAAAGTTGCGTCTTGTAAATCAAAAGCTGTTTCAATATTTAATTTATTGGTTACAGGATTTGGGAAAATATTTAAACTTTTTTCAATAAAGTCATCAATACCTGATGGTTTTGAGTACGAAATATTGTAGGTAACAGTAGCACTATCAAGAGAATTGTTTTTGTTAAAAATATGGTAAATAATTTTAGAGATGCCGGTATATTCGTGAGTTTCTACATGAAAGGCAATAAAACAAGTGGTGTCGTTTAAACCAAAATCTTTTAAAAATGTACCACTTTGAAGCAATTCGTCTCTACAATCGCCATTAAAGCAAGCAGTAATGAGCCACCTGCTATCTAACGAATCAAATATTTTACTCCAACTGTAATCATTAGCTTTAAATTTTCCCGTGTTAAATAATACCCTAGTTTCTATATATAAAAAATCTTCTGATGTATTTAAATTCAATACATTTCCATTTGGAAAATTTAATTGGGCAAATACTGATTTACTAGAAACAAAAAGTAAAACAAAACAAAAAAGTGTATTTAAAAATGAAGACTTCATACTTTTGAAATTTTTAATTAAGACAACTGCAATAGTATGAATTTTAAGTGCAATTCCATTTTACTTATCAATAATTCTTATACTTTTTTACTGTAAAAAAAGTGCAACAAAAAGCTGTAAATATTATTTTTACTAAAAATTAAGATTTAGTTTTCAATTTATATTATAAACTTTCCTATATTCGTTTTTCAATTTTTATAAAAAGCTATCATGCAACTAAATTATTTAAAAAAAACTCATAAAAAATAGATGACTAAAAGGCTTTATATAATTTTATTTTTTGCATTTTTTGCACCCAAATTATTTGCTCAAACATGCACAATAATTACCAGTTCAAATATAGTATGTATAAACAATGCGTTGAATTTTAGTGCTACTTACACTGCTGGTTTAACGCCTAGTAGTTATGATTGGAATTTTGGAAATGGTGTAACAAATACACAAGCAAGTCCTACTTATAATTACCCTATTACTGGCACATTTACCCCAACTTTAAAAATTACATTTACCAATAATTCTCAATGTATAATTAGCGGAACACCCATTCAAGTAGTGGCTTTACCCATTGCCGATTTTAGAATTATAACCCCAACTACTCAATGTTTTATAGGCAATTCGGTTTGTGTAACTGATTTGTCGAGACCGGGTGCCAGTGCCAGCCCATTAACAATAAGAACTTTTTTGTGGGGCGATGGTGGATTTGACAATACTGCAATTACCAATAAAACACTTTGTCATACTTATACTAACATAGCTGGAAGCACCAATTCATTGGTAATTGAAGTTACTGATGCCAACAATTGTTTAACAAGAGTTGAGTTAAATAATGCAATTGTAATTAGACCAAAACCTAGTCCAATAAGTTTTTATACCCAATATGTTCCTCAATGTAATTCTACACCAGTAACTTTTTTAAATACTTCAGTATTAGCATTAGCAAAAGTCAAAAAGTTTACTTGGGATTTTGGTGATGGCACCTTCGATTCATCAAGCACAAATTGGAATAACTTTGTTCATACCTATACAAAAGGAGGATTCTTTTCTCCACGATTAACTATTACCGATTTAAATGATTGTGTTCAAACATTTTTGTTATATAATGGCGCTCAAAATGTAAAATTAGATGATAAAATAACAATTGTCAGCAATAGTAAATGCTTTAGTCAACAAGATTACAGCTTTTCTATTCCAGGTTCTGCTGGCTCAAAAATATATTGGGCAATTTACGACTCAAAAAATAAATTATTTGATACTTTAATTTATGATGCATACTCTCAACAACCAAGTAGAAGATTTAGTTGTGGGCAGTATAAAGTAAAAGTATATGCTGTTTTAGGAAGTTGTAAAGTTCAAATAGATACACTAATAGATGTTTATGGTCCAAACACTATTTTAACAAACGATACAGTTAAAGCCATAAACTCAGCGCAATGTAGTTCAGAAGACACTGTATATTTTAGAACTCCACCGCCCGAAATTTCATGTTTTTATAAAAATGTTACTGAATGGCTTTGGGATTTTGATGATGGATTTGCACCACCTTGCACAACTGATACTAAAAATGGAATTTTTGTTGGTGTAAATTGCAGATATAGTAAAGATAGCAGTAGAGTAAATCATAAATACGACACAACATCATCAAAATGTTATAGTGTTAAGTTAACTATTTCAGATCCTATTAGAAATTGTAGTGATATAGATTCAACATTGATTGTAATAGGTAGGCCAAATGCAAAACCGAATTTACCAACACGAAAAGGCTTGTATTATTATACCATTCCACCTGGAATTGGCAACCCTCCTTTGAACTGCTATACAAGTAATTTTGTGTTTCAATTTGAAGAAACTTTACCTGATTGTGGGCGTGAGAAAATGTGGATTAATGTTGATTCTACTGCCAATAAAAATAACTGGGATTCTGTGAATCCTAAAGAAAATTTTTATCCTCATAGATATTCAAATACTGCCGATTCTAATGGATGGGTTACTACTGGATTAATTATAAAAAATGGCATTTGTTACGATACAGCTTGGTATCATAACATGTTTCAATTAATAAAAATAAAACCTCAGTTTACTACCAAAATTGAAGGAATTTGTGCGCCTTACAAAGTAACAGTTACTTTACTTGATTCTATTCAAGATAGTTTAGTAACAGCAAAAATTAACTTTGATGGCGTTGATAGTACTCAAAATTTTTCGATTACTGATTCAGTCATTCATCAAAAATCATATGTTTTTAAATCTATGGGAATAAAGAAACTAAAAGTTACTTTATACAATAGAAAGGGCTGTTCACAGTCGTATGATACCGTTTTAAATTTAGGATTTTACGCTGGAGTAAATTTCAAAAAACCAATTGTATGTTTAAATGATTCCGTTACGTTTTTAGATAGTATTGATTATTATTCTAGGTTTACAGGATATTGGCGATTAAACAATAGGGCAAATTTCGAGAAAGTATCATGGAATTTTGGCGACACCAATGCTTATATAAAAACTGGTTCTTTACCCAAATATAAATACAAGCATTTTGGAGAATATACAATAAAAATAGCAGTGCAAGATAGCCTTGGTTGTAGAGATACCTTAACAATTGCTAGTAAACTAAAAGTAGTAGATGTTAAAGCTGGAATAGGACCAATAAGTGCTAACTTAATATGTGCTCCAAAAATTATTCCCTTTACCGATATTTCCAAAATATTAGATTCTTCAGCTATTACTGGTGTTTCAAAAAATGATAGTATAAAAGTTTGGAGATGGGATTTTGGTGATTTAAAAGTTGAAAGTTTACTTAAAAATCCGCTTCATGATTTTACAAGTAATGGAATTTTTCAGGTAAAACTTATTGTATTAACTCAAGCCGGCTGTACCGATAGTATTACTTTACCTTTAAATATTAAAGGTCCAAAACCAAAATATACTTTTGCTAGTGGCGATACATTAGGATGCAGCCCCGTAAAACTAAAAATCAATAATTCTACTGGTGTACAATTACAAAGTTGGCAATGGACTGTGAATGGTCCAACTAATTTTATTCTTTCAACAGATAAAGATACTGCTACCAACTTTACGTTAATAAAATCAGGCAGATACCGTATTTTATTACTTGGTACCGATTCATTAGTAAACGAGGTAACAGGACAAACAATTTATTGCACATCGGTTTTTCCCGATACTTTAAATCCTAGTTCAAGACCAGTATTTGTTACTGTTTACGACAAACCTTTGGTTCAGTTATTTGGTCCAGATACTGTTTGCCCTAACGAATTATTTACCATAAAAGCAAAAGCCGATACCATGTATAATCAATTTTTATGGCAAACAAGTACAGGTTTTAGTTCAGGAATAAAACCCCGAACCGACACTTTATTTAACTATAGTTTTAAAGATTCAGGGAATTATTTTATAAAACTTATTCCAACTCCAAAAGTAAATATTAAGTGTATTGATACCGCAATTCACAACATATATGTTCAAAACATAAAAGCCGATTTTGATATTATTGCAGTTAGTTCGCCTATTTATTCATTTGCAAATAAGTCAACAAATGCTAGTAAATATTATTGGAATTTTGGCCAACCAAGTTCAGGTGCTAATAATATATCAAATATTCAAAATCCAACACACGATTATAAAAGTTTAAACGATAGTTTTAAAGTATGTCTGGTTGTAAAAAACATTAGCGATTGTTTTGATACAACTTGTAAAATTATTATTCCAGTATCTCGTTTAATAGCAGTTCCAAATGTGTTTACTCCAAACGGAGATGGCATAAACGATGCCTTTGATATTGATATTTTAGGTGAAATGTTTTACGAAATAAAAATATTTAACCGTTGGGGAAATAAAGTTTTTGAAAGCACTGCTGATGGCAAAGGAAATGATGGCAATAATTGGAATGGAAAAACTGATAACGATGGTTCTGTAAATTCGGCTGGAGTTTATTATTATACCTTTAAATATAAATTTGACTTGAACGAAAACGTGAAAACGTTGCATGGCACCATAACTTTAATTAACGACTAGTTATATAAATGACAAACGAAGAAATAGCACTAAAATGGTTTGAAGCTTTTAACAAACACAATTTAGAAAACTTACTGAGTTTATACCATGAAAATGCTGAACATTTTAGTCCTAAATTGAAAGTAAGAAACCCAGAAACTAAAGGACTAATAAAAGGGAAAAAAGCGCTCAGAAATTGGTGGGAAGATGCCTTTTTAAGACTACCAAATTTGCATTATTCTGTAACCAGTTTAACAGCAAATAACCAAAGGGTTTTTATGGAATATATTAGGCAAGTTCCAAATGAAGAAGACATGTTAGTGGCTGAAGTTTTGGAAATTGAAAACGGGGAAATCATGGCTTCACGGGTTTATCATGGGTAAATAATTTGGTTGTTTTAAAATGAAGTTTTTTACTAAATATTTTGTTTATTTTGTATTGTTTTCAATCATTTTTATAAGCAGTTGCCATAGGCGATATTGGTACAGATCTTTTGTTTTTTCATCTTCAAAAAGTGCAGTTCCTGTAAATATTTCTTTACTAAACGAAAGTCCAAAAGCAATTTTACCTGATTTTCAGAAATCAATATTGGCTACTTGCGAAAAACAATTACTAAAAAAAGGTTACAAGGTAACTGATAAAAAAGCATCATTTCAATTCAATATAATACTAAAAGTAGAATCTTATTCTGTTAGTGGATTGGCTCATATTGGAGGCGAAAAAACTTCACTTATTCCTTATTATAACAAAGATGTGCAAGCCATAATATTTGAATGTAACTTGTTTCAAAACAAGAAAGATTTGAAATGGAAAGTTTGGGAAAATAACAATGATTTATACTTTTTCGATAAACAAAAACGTGACTTAAGAAGAAGCAAAAGCATGGTAAAATATTTGATTAGAAGCGCTAAATAAAGTGCTAAAACTAATAATTTTACAATTACTATCATTCAAAAATACCTTTCATCTTTGGGTAAATTCATTTGAATAAATAGTTAGGCTGAAGTATTTTTTATAAATATATTGCCTCCATCATTTAAACAATTAAAAATATTTATGAAACAGTTTTTCAAATTCATGTTTGCAAGCATGTTAGGCTTTGTAATTAGTGGCGTAGTGCTCATATTTGTGCTTGTTGGAGCTATAGCAGGTTTGGCTTCTAAAGGAAAAAAACAAGAAACTAAAGTAGAAAGTAGTTCTATTTTAAAACTTGATTTGAACTACCCTATTCCTGAAAGAACAAGTAATAACTCTTTTAAAAACTTCAATTTTCAAACTTTTGAAAGCAGAAACGATGCAGGCTTAGACGATGTTTTAAAAAACATAAAGAAAGCTGCTTCTGATGAGAATATAAAAGGAATTTACTTAGAATTAGGCATAAACATGAACAGTTTTGCTACGTTAGAAGAAATAAGAAACGAACTCATTGCTTTTAAAAAATCAAAAAAGTTTGTAATAGCTTATGGCGAATTAGCTGACCAAAAATCGTATTATTTATGTTCGGTTGCCGATAAGTTATACTTAAATCCAGCAGGAGAGTTAGTGTTAAATGGCTTATCGAGCAGTGTAATGTATTTAAAAAATATGTTCGAAAAAATTGGTGTAAATCCTGAATTGATTCGTCATGGAAAATTCAAATCGGCTGGAGAACCTTTAATAGCTGATAAAATGAGTGATGCCAATAGAGAACAAATTAGTTCTTATATGGGAAGTTTGTACCACACCATGGTTAGTGGAATTGCAACTGCAAGAAAAAAACAAGTGAGTGAAGTAGAAAACATCATCAATCAATTATTGATTCAACACCCCGAAGATGCAGTAAAATTAGGTATGGCCGATGGTTTAAAGTACAATGATGAAATAGAAACTGAATTGAAAAAATTGGTAGGAAATACGGATGATTTAAACTTTATAACTTTAGGAAAATACAGCAATACACCCAATCCAAATGCAAGCACTAGCGAAGATAAAATTGCAATTATTTATTGTGATGGTGAAATAGTTAGTGGCGAAAGTGGTGATGATAATATGGGCAGTGAAACCATTGCCAAGGCAATAAAAAAAGTAAGATTAGACGATAAGTATAAAGCAATTGTGTTACGTATAAACTCTCCGGGTGGAAGTGCCATGGCAAGCGATGTAATTTGGCGCGAAGTAGTATTGGCTAAAAAAGCTAAACCAGTTATTGTAAGCATGGGAAGTGTAGCTGCTAGTGGCGGTTATTACATAGCTGCTCCTGCCGATGTAATAGTAGCTGAACCAAATACCATAACAGGTTCTATAGGTGTTTTTGGATTATTGATGAATGCCAAAGAATTATTGAATAACAAATTAGGAATAAATGTAGAAACAGTAAAGTTTGGCGAATATGCCGACTTAGGATCGGTTGACAGACCTTTAACCCCAGCCGAAAGAGCCATTATTCAAAGAGGAGTTGACAGAATTTATGATGATTTTATAACCAAAGTTGCCGAAGGTAGAAAACTTAAAAAAGAACAAGTAGATAGCATTGCGCAAGGAAGAGTTTGGGCTGCAATTGATGCTAAAAAAATAGGATTAGTAGATGAGTTTGGCGGATTAGACAAAGCTTTAGAAATAGCTAAAACCAAAGCCAAAATAACTGATTGCAGAGTAATTAATTTCCCTGAAATGAAAGATCCATTGGAAACATTTATAGCCGACATGTCGGGACAAGCAAGTATGTTTTTAACCAAAAGAAGTTTAACAGCCGAGCAGTTTAAACTTTATACCGATTTTGAAAAAATAATGCATTACCGTGGCATACAAGCCCGCATGAGTTTTGATGTAAACGTTCAGTAGATTTTTGATTTTTTAAGTTGAGAAATGGGAAATGAGGATTGGGAAATGGGAGTTTAAAATTCTCACTATCGTCATGCTGTAAGCATCTCCTTGCCCTATTAAACAACTTGAATAATCAATAATTTGCCTACGTTTGGTGTTTTTTCACATAAGCTATTTTTATAAACTGTAACATGAAATATACCATTTTTATATTATTGACTTGTTTTCTTTTAACTTCTTGCGCTTCCATTATGAATAGCAAACTAACTAGGATTGAGATTCATGCAAGTTCAGATTCAGCAATGATTTGTTTAGAAAATGATTCTTGTATAAGAACACCTATATGCCTTGAAGTTCCTAGAAGTTATAATGATTTTGGATTTGTAGTAAAAAATGACACCATTAAAAAAACAATTAGAATCAAAAGTAAAGTTGCACCTGAATTTAAATGGGGGAATTTAATATTTTTTTATTATTGCCCCATAGGCTATATAATTGATGCATCATCCCGCCAAAAAATCTACAATTATGACAATTCAATACTTATTGATTTTTCAAAAAAGAAAGTTGATTATAAAAAATGGTCAACTTCAAAAAAAGGTCAATATTATCTGCGGGGTTCAATACCTTGGTTTGATTTTATAGAATTTGACAATGGAAGAGGATTCAAAAATTATAAATCATATTTTGGATTAATAATTGGAGGCGATTACTACCATTCTAAAAAGTCTTATCTTACATTAAGTGTAGGTGCAACAGGAGTTTCTGATATTGGAACTCCTGTTATGGATAGAGAATTAAAAGACACCAATCAATTTGTAAATTCATTTAGTGCTAAGCTGACAAATAATCATGATATAAAAATATTCTCATCTGATTATATTAGTTTTACTTTTGGTTATGGATTAAGCTTTACTCATTTTAGATATAAACAAAACTTTGAAGACTCAATAAATAACAAAACGATTGAACTATTTAAAAGTAATAAATCTGCAATAGGATTAGTTTTTGATGCGAATATTATTCTTTTTAAATATGGGTTTATTGGGTTAAGTGTATTACCCTCTTATTACACTTTAAACAACAGTAAATGGGAATATTCTTATTTATCATATATTGATTTTGGATTACGATTGCCACTTGGTGATTATAACAAAAACAAAATGAAAGTGATTAAGTATAAACCAAAATTACTAGAATAATAACTAAGCAAAAAGTTCTGATATTTTTTGCTTACGCTTGATATTTTCACCAATTTATAGCCAAATTGTTCGGTGTTCTCACCGAACATAGGCATACAGTTAAAACTTGTTTACTCAGTAACCAATAACAATATAATAATTAGAATATGAAAGCAATTGTTTATTCAAAATATGGTCCTCCAGAGGTGGCCAAATTAATGGAAGTTGCTAAACCAATTCCAAAAGATAACGAGCTTTTGGTTAAGGTTTATTCGTCAACAGTAAATCGTACCGACTCGGGTTTCCGTAGTGCAGAATATTTTATTTCGCGATTTTGGAGTGGCTTGTTAAAACCAAAATATCAAATTCTGGGTTGTGAGTTTGCAGGTATAGTTGAAGAAATTGGGCAAGGTGTAACAACGTTCAAAAAAGGTGATATCGTATTTGGGTATAATGATAAAACCTTTGGTGGACATGCAGAATATTTAACAATTGCTGAAACTGATGCGGTTACAAATATGCCAAATAATTTAAACTTTGATGAAGCGGCAGCACTTACAGAAGGGGCTCATTATGCGTTAGTGGATATTAGAGCAGCAAAAGTTGAACCTGGTCAAAATGTATTGGTTTACGGTGCAACAGGTGCAATTGGTTCTGCGGCTGTGCAATTGTTAAAACATTTTGGAGCAATTGTAACAGCAGTCTGTAATTCAAAAAACGTAGGATTACTAAAATCTCTTGGTGCAAAAACTGTTATTGATTACCAAACTCAAGATTTTACGAATACAGCTGTTAAGTTCGATTTTATTTTTGATGCAGTTGGGAAAAGTTCATTTGGACAATGCAAGCCGCTGTTAACTGATAAAGGAATTTATATTTCGACCGAACTGGGGAAAAATGGAGAAAATTTACTTTTTGCTTTAACTACACCGCTTTGGGGTGGCAAAAAACTTTTATTTCCAATTCCATCCATTACTAAACAAGACGTAGTATTTTTAGGAGTAATAGACAAAATAGTTCCTTTTTTTTAGATGTTTTGTTCAAGTGGACAAAATAGTACCTGTATTTTTTATTGTTTATTTCATATACATATTTAAGTTTTATTTTTACCGAATCAAACAAAACGGAGATAAGCTCTGCTGGAGAGCAACTTTTTTAGGGATAGTTTGATGACCGACAAAATTGTCAATCAAAGGGTTGTTTTCGGATAGCCCTTTGATAATTTTAGAGGTCTTTATGCCTTAAAAAACTCATCTATGAATTTCTTTTTTCTTGCTTCTGATAATCCATTATGGTTTCTCAATTTATTCTTTAAATCAGCAAAATGACCGTCAATTGCATTTGTGGTGGTTGGTATTTTTAAACCTATGTAATCGTACCATGTGAAGAGCCAATTCAAGTTGGTTATTAAACTTCTGTAAGCACTTCTAAGGCGTTTATGAACATATCTATTTTTGCCATGAGAGTCTAATTTTCGTTCATTCAAAAAGTCTTTCCATTTTTCAAACCATAACTGTAACAATCCTTCAAAACTTTCTTTATCTGTATTTTTAAGCAGTAATGTAATCTCCCACAACTCTTTGCTGGCTTGAAGTTTGGGTTTTTTGGTTAAATATCTTCTTACAATAGCCACTTGATGAAAATTACACATTTGAACTGGAATATCTGGAAATAATTGGAACAATCCTTTTCGCCCATCACAAATTATTGATTGAATTTTTATCCCCCTTTTGGCTATTTCTTCTACCCCTTTTAAGTACAATAAATTGGTTTCTTGTTTTACATATTGCTTAAATAAAATATCGCCTGTAATGCTATCCTTAAAAACCATTACTCCAAATTTACGCCCAAAATATGTGGTATCTGTTAGCACATTTGCAACAGCTAAAAATGTTGTTTTAGGGGTTAATTTTACGCTGTCTAATTTTCTTTGAATTGTTTTTGTTGAACAATTATTTTTTTTAGCTAATTGTAAATATGTTTGCTTGCCTTTGGTATATTCTTCCCAAATAATATTCGAATTTAATCGAGAACCTCCAACAAATATTTTACCGCATGAAGCACATTTATATCTTTGTTTTCCATTTTGAAATCCCTTTTTGCTAATAATTTTGCTACCGCAATAAAAGCAGTTTTTTTAATCATAACCTTTCATTTGCCTCAAAGGTACAAATACCAACAGGTTTAGACGTTTTTAGGAACTATTTTGTCCATTAACCCTATTTTTAAAAGAACTTGCAGAAAAAGGAGAATTCAAACCTGTAATTGACACTATCTACAAGATGGACCAAATTGTGGAAGCCTACAAATACGTTGAATCAGGTGAAAAAACAGGAAATGTTATTATTAAAATAGCTGAACATTAATTGCACCAATCAAAAAAATAATTTTTGATTGGTAATAATCCAAAAACTATTGTTTAGTTTTTTTATACATTTGAACAATAAAATTGGTTCTTAATTGAACCGAATTTGTTTTAAATATTCAATGTAAACATTCTAATTATAGCCATGAAAAACTACATAATATTATACTATTCTAAAACAAATAATAGTAAATTTATTGCTGAAAAACTTTCGTTTGAATTAGCTTGTAAATCAAAAAAAATTACTCCTATTATTGATAATGTATTTTTGATTTTTCTGCTTTCAATGTTGAAAATTAATATTCCTACAAATATTTCGACAAAGGATTTAAAACAATTTGATGAGGTAATAATAATTGGACCTATTTGGGGTGGACAGTTAATTTCACCATTAAGAACAGTGTTGAAGAAATGCGTAAAAGCTTCAAAAAACACACATTTTGCTTTGACTTGTGAAACTAAAGAAGAGGATAAGGATAGCAAATATGGTTATGCTCAAGTAATAAAACAAGCAATAGATTTTAGCAATGAATACATAAAAAATGTGGCAGCTTTTTCTACCTCACTTATAAATTTAGATAATAAATTACAAAGTTTAAAAATTACTGAAAAGATAAAACTTACAGAAGAAAACTATAATGATGATTTAAAAACAAGGGTGAAGAATTTTGCTATAAAAATCACTGGCATTTTATAGATACTAAACATAATTCAAAACCATATAGATACAACAAACAAAAATATTTTAGTAATAAAATAAATAATTAATATGATGAAACAAACTACATTTTTAGGAAACAGTAAACTTCAAGTAAACCGATTAGGACTTGGTTGTATGGGTATTTCAGAGTTTTATGGTTCTTTTAACGAAACAGAATCTATCAATACATTGCATAAAGCTATTGATTTAGGCGTTAATTTTTTCGATACAGCCGATATGTATGGTAGCGGAGCAAACGAGAAACTAATTGGAAAAGCATTTAAAGGCAAATGGAATAATTTGGTGTTGGCTACAAAATTTGCTGTAATGAGAGGACCAAATGGCGAATGGCTTGGACTTAATGGACAACCTGAGTATATTCAAAAAGCTTGCGAACAAAGTCTTTCAAATTTGGGTACTGAGTCAATTGATTTATATTATATGCACCGTCAAGCTCCTGATGTTGAGATTGAAGTGATAGTAAGTGCAATGGCAGATTTGGTTAAACAAGGAAAAGTAAAATACATTGGCCTTTCGGAAGTTGATGCTGCAACCATAAGAAGAGCACATAAAATTCATCCAATCACTGCTATTCAAACTGAATATTCTTTATGGAGTCGTGAGCCAGAAAAAGAAGTGTTTGAAGTTTGTAAAGAACTTGGAATTACCTTTGTATCATACAGTCCTTTAGGAAGAGGGTTTTTAACAGGAGCATTTAAAAGTCGTGCTGATTTTGAGGCTGGTGATTTTAGATTAAACAACCCTCGATTTACAGAAGAAGCTTTTAAAGAAAACATCAAGTTTGTAGATGTAATTGACCAATTAGCAAAAGACAAAGACGTAACCAAAGCACAAATAGCATTGGCTTGGATATTAAGCCAGAACGATGAAATTACTGCGATTCCTGGTACAAGAAAGATTAACCGATTGGAAGAGAATTTAGGTGCATATAAGGTGGAATTCACTCAAGCTGATTTGGCTTTAATTCAAGAAACAATTCCTTTAGAAACAATTGGAAATCGCTACTAACTACACACTATTTTTGAATATGTTTTGTGTTCAAATTTATTTATCAAATTTCCCTAAAGTTGGTATATTTCCTTAACCTATTTGCTAAATTGTTCGGTGAAAATATTGAACAGTTTGGTAATCCATTTCCATAAAAAAATCCTGATTGAATAGCTTCAATCAGGATTTTTTATGTTATCTATTTCCGTATCTTTTTGAACTTCCGTTACTAGGTTTCGATTGGCTTGTATTGCTTCTAGGCTTGTCGTTTCTAGGTGCTCGGCCTCTTTGAGGTTCTTTGGGCTTTACTTCAAAATCTTTCATTGGGTAATCGTGGTCTTCTATTACTGGAATAGAAATATTGATTAACTTTTGAATGTCTTTTAAATATGCTTTTTCTTCAAAATCGCAGAACGATAAAGCAATTCCATTTGCGCCAGCTCTGCCAGTTCTTCCTATTCTATGAACGTAAGATTCTGGAACATTTGGCAAATCGTAATTGATAACGTGTGTTAAATCGTCAATATCAATTCCACGCGCAGCAATATCAGTTGCTACCAAAGCCCTGATGGTATTTTCTTTAAAATCGTTCAAAGCTTTTTGCCTAGCATTTTGCGATTTATTACCATGTATGGCAGCCGATTTAACACCAGCTTTAGCTAATTCTTTCGAAACTTTATCGGCCACATGTTTAGTTCTGGTAAATATTAAAGCAGTTTTTATGTTTTTATCTTTTAAAATATCAATCAACAAATCGCGTTTGTTGTTTTTATCTACAAAATAAATGGCTTGTTGAATGGTTTCGGCAGTTGATGAAACTGGAGTTACTTCTACTTTTTCAGGTTTAGTTAAAATGGTGTTTGCTAACTTCACAATTTCGGGAGGCATGGTAGCCGAAAAGAATAAAGTTTGGCGTTTGAAAGGTAATTTTGCAATTACTTTTTTCACATCATTTACAAAACCCATGTCTAACATCCTGTCGGCTTCGTCTAACACAAAAACTTCTAAGCTTTTATAATCTACATAACCTTGGTTCATTAAGTCTAACAAGCGTCCTGGAGTAGCTATAAGAATGTCAATACCTCTGCGCAAAGCATCGGTTTGAGGCTTCTGCCCTACTCCACCAAAAACCACAGTACTTGTAATTCCAGTATAGCGGCCGTAAGCTTTAAAACTTTCGTCTATTTGAATGGCAAGCTCACGCGTTGGCGTAAGCACCAATGCTTTTATTTTTTTAAATCCTTTTTCGTTACTTTTAGTTTTGTATAAATTTTGCAACATTGGAATAGCAAAAGCAGCTGTTTTTCCTGTTCCTGTTTGGGCGCAGCCCAATAAATCTATTTTGTTTAATACTATCGGAATGGCTTGTTGTTGGATAGGTGTTGGGGTTGTGTAACCCTCGTCAGTTAATGCCTTTAAAATAGGCTCTATTAACTGCAATTCAGTAAATTTCATTAATTAATTATTTGTTATATATGCTTTTATTTCAAAATAAAAGCGTGCAAAAGTAAGCCAATTAAGCCATTAACCTAATTTATTATTTTTGATAGTGTTTAGTTGATGGACAATAGACCATAGATTTTAGTGATTACAACCCAATTTATTTGTGCCATGAATTCACCAAATCTTTCATTTCACGATGAGAAATTACCTGTCCTTCATTTGCTTGTTTCAAAACTAATTCAATTTTTTCAATAAAAATTAGTTTTTCAAATAAATCATCTAGTTCAACAATGTTTGGCAAAGTCGCTATCGTTTCTAAAATTTTATCTTTATTCATAATTTAATTAAACAAACGACATCAAATACATTTATTATTAAAAGGCATTTCGACAAGCTCAATGTCCGTGGTCGTTGAGCTTGTCAAAACGAGTTTCAATAAATTTGAGACAACTAATTCCTCATATTCAAGAGCTTATTTTTTTCTAAAATGGTAATGGCGCTTCCTTTAATTTCTATGAGTTTTTCTTCTTTAAAATCCGACAATGTTCTAATAACAGTTTCGGCTGCAGTTCCTACCAAACTTGCTAAATCTTGGCGATTAACAGTAATAACAAAACGTTCCTCATTTTTGGTATTGTAAGTTTTATCAAGCATCAATAAACTTTCGGCTATTCGTTTTCTAACAGAATTATATGCCAATTTCATCATTCTGTTTTCGTGTTCAACAACGCTACCAGCAAGCATTTTTATAAATGAATTTGCCACCAATCTATTTTTAGAAATCAATTCATAAAAATCATCTTTAGGAATAAAATACGTTACAGTTTCCTCTAAAGCTTCAGCATTGTCGGAGTAGTTGGCATTTTCCAATAAATTTATATAACCAAAAAACTCACCCGAATTATAAATTTTCGATATATAATCTTTATCGTTTATACTGGTTTTATAGGTTTTTACTGATCCTTTTTCTATAAAATAAATTCCCCTAGGAACATTATCAATACTGTAAATGGGTTGTTTCTTTTTAAATATTATTCTTTTCCTGTCTTTCGAAATTTTGTCTAAATCATCTAAAGTCATAGCCGTTTCAATAAACGATTCTATGCCTTCAATTGACTTATGAAAATCCGATTTTATTGCATTTACTTTACCTAGTCTTACCTCAATTGCTTTTAGCAATTCAGAATCTTCAAAAGGCTTGGTAATATAATCGTCAGCTCCCAAGTTCATGCCTTTTCGCATATCGGTTAATTCTGCTTTTGCAGTTAAAAATATAAAAGGAATAGAGGCAGTTATGCTTTCGGACGACAATAAATTTAAGACACCATAACCATCTAATTCAGGCATCATAATATCACAAATAATTAAATCAGGAAGTAAATATTTTGCTTTAGTAGCACCATCTTTTCCGTTAACAGCTTGTTCTACTTTGTATCCCGAAAGTTCCAGTATTTCGGCTATATTTTCTCTTACATCTTTGTTGTCTTCTATGAGTAGTATTTTTTTCATTTTGGGGTTAATTTATTTCTGTTTTTAAAACTAGTGGTAGGTTTATTGTAAATGTTGTTCCTTCATTTAATTTGCTGGTAAAAGTAATACTCCCTCCTAAAAGTTCAATGTATTTTTTTATAATATTTAAACCAATACCTGTTCCTTGAATATTTGATGCGTTGTTGGCTCTATAAAATCTTTCAAACAAATGCTTTTGTTCATTTTCTGGAATACCAATTCCATTATCAGTAACACTTAAAATAAATCTGTCGCCAAGTGCAAGTAAATGAACTATAATTTCGCCATTTTCAGGCGAATATTTTATTGCATTAGTTATCAAGTTTTGCCAAATTGTTCTTATAATTTTTTTGTCGTGATTAATCATTATTTTCTTCAATGAAAGTTGCAATACCATTCGTTGTTTATCTTTCAAATCGTTCACTACTTCATCAATGTTGGTATTAATAAAATCAACTAAGTCGAACGAAGTTGGCTCTATTTTAAAATGCCCAGAATCCAATTTTTCAACCGATAAAAAGTATTCTAGAATTTCTGTTAAATTAGTAATTGAATTTTTTATTTTTGCTCCATGCGAAGCAAATTTTATGTGTTCGTTTAAATCCTTGTATTTCATCATTAAGTTTAACGAAGAAAGAATGGTACTTAAAGGAGTTCTAAATTCGTGAGAAGCCATGGAAATGAACCTTGATTTTAGTTCACTTAATTCATTGGCTTTATCTAAAGCTTGTCGTGTTTTTTCTTCAGCTTCTTTTACTTTACTAATATTTAAACAAACTACTACAATTCGAGCAATTATTCCATTATCATCTTTAATTGGTGTGGTATAAAATAAGTAATTGTTTTGGTTTATAAGTAGTTCATAAATAGTATTTTCGCCTAGAATAGTTTTATTAAAATGACTAGAATGAATTTCACTGGCATGCTTGTCAAAAGTTTCGTCAATAGTTTTCCCTAAAAAGTCCGATTTACTTAAACCTAGTTTCATTAATTCTTGTCCTTCAATAAACTCACAAATCAAGTTTTTATTATAAACACTAATAATTCCATTAGGATAGTTTTGGGCAATGGTAGCAAGCATTTGCTGCGATTTTAAAAGTTCAATGCTGGCTTTTTTGTTTGCTTTTATTTGGTTTGCCAATAATGTATTTGTACTTTCTAAATCTTTAATAGCTAAACTTAATTGAGCAGTTCGTTCATCAACTCTTTTTTCTAAATCCTGATTAAGCTCTCTAATTTTACTTAAGTGTTGCGCATGTTCTAACGCATATCTAATGGTTCTTTCTAATTGTTCAGCATCTATTTTGCCTTTAACCAAATAGTCGGAAGCACCAGCCTTCATAACCTTTCTATCAACTTCACTATCGGCCAATCCTGTAAGAATAATTACAATAACATCGGGAAATAATAGTCTTAATTTATTAGTTACATCTAAACCAGTTTCTAAACCTAGTCTGTAATCTACCAAAAAAATATCGTATTTCTTCTTGGTCAAATTTTCTTCTTCATAACTTTGATTCCAATCAAAATCGCAACGAATTTCTTTAAATTCCGAAATTAAATCACGTGTAATAATGAAATCTTCTTCATCATCATCAATGAGTAAAATATTGTAGTAAGGTTTCATTTTTAATTACAATGTTAGCCATTAATTGTTTCTAGGTAATTCTACTACTTCTAACCAATAATTGCCTAGAGCTTTCATTACATTTATTAGTCCTTCAAAGGTAACAGGTTTAGTAATAAAAGAATTTACCCCTAAATTATACGACCTAATTATGTCTTCTTCAGCTTTTGAAGTAGTTAAAATAATTACGGGAATTCGTCTTAATAATTCATCCGATTTAATTTCTTTCAGCGCTTCTCTTCCATCTTTCCTTGGCATATTAAGGTCAAGTAATATAAATCCTGGTGTTGGGTATTTTACTTTGTCAGAATATTTTCCCCTATTGTTCAAATAGTCCATTAAATACTCCCCATCTTCTACAAAATGAACTGTATTTTTGAGTCTGCTTTCTTTTAAAGCTTCTTGCGTTAACATTCTATCTTCTTCATCATCTTCAGCTATTAATAAGTGAAGGCTTTTAGAATTTGTATTCATAGTGATTTATTTATTATTTTCTATATTTAACAACGTAATTTTAAACCAAGTTCCAATTCCTAATTGGCTTGTAAAAGTAATATTTCCACCGTGTCTAATTGCTATTTTTTTACATACTGCAAGTCCAATTCCTGAGCCTTCGTATTTATTTCCATTTAATTTTTGAAATACTGTATATACTTTTTCACTGTATTTTTCTTCTATACCAATTCCATTATCTTTAAAATTTATCTCTAAAACATTATGATTTGGAGATGTTAAGAAATTAGCACTTATAAAAATTTCAGGATTTCTTTCTTCGCTTTTAAACTTAACTGAATTGCTAATCAAGTTTTGAAATAACTGACGTAATTGTGTTTCATCTCCAAATACAATAGGTAATTTTTCAATATGTATTTTAGCATGTGTTGATTCTAATAATAACTCCAAATCTTCTAATACATAATCTAAAATAATGTTCAAATCAATGTTTTGAAATATGTTTTGTTTGGCCGAAATTCTTGAAAGCTCCAACAAATCATTTATTAAGCGTTGCATACGCTTTGAAGCATTTAAAATTCGTTGCAAATAATCTTTACCTTGATCACTTAACACAGCAAATTCCGATTTTTGAATTCTATCGGCAAAGGCTTGAACTTTACGCAAAGGTTCTTGTAAATCGTGCGATGAAATGTAGGCAAAATCTTGTAAATCTTTGTTGCTTTCTTCTAATCTTTTACTGTAATCCTCAATGTCTTTTTGAGCTTTTTTCAAAACACTTATATCATGTAAAACACCAGCATAAAGTTTTTCACCGTTTTCTAACTGAACATCGCAAACACTTAAAAAAAAGGGAAAAGTAGAACCATCTTTTCTTTTACCTAATACTTCTCGTCCTATTCCAATTATCTTTTTTTCACCGGTGTCTATATGATTTTTCAAATAACTATCATGCTGTTTTGCATCGGGTTCAGGCATTAACATACTTATGTTTTTGCCTATCATTTCATCATCTGAAAATTGAAACATTTTAGAAACCGACAAATTAGTAGTTTGAATAATTCCTCTATTATTTATTACTACCATACCATCAACTGCGTTGTTAAAAATAGCGCGTAATGTTTCTTCATTAATTAATAAAGTTTGATTTTCTTTCATGATGCAAGCAACTAACAAAAAGTTTTTGTAAATAAAAAATATGTTGCGAATTTAAAAAAATTATAATTATTTGCGGATTCAAAATATTAAACCAACCAACTAAAAATTATGACAATGAAAAATGTATTCAAAGTATTAGCTTTATTATTAGTAGTAGCATTTACAACACCAACTTTTGCTCAAAAACCAGCTAAAAAAGTTGAACCTAAAAAAGAAACAAGTGTTAAACTAAAAGCTGATGGAACACCAGACAAAAGATTTAAAGAGAACAAAAAGGAAGAAGTTAAACTAAAAAAAGACGGTACTCCAGACAAACGTTTTAAAGGCAATAAATAATAAACCTAGCTTACAAGAAAGCCATGAATTTTAAAAGTTCATGGCTTTTTTTATAAATTTAATTATCAAACTAAAAATATAAGTTTTTCGTTTCATATTGCAATATGAAAAAAACCTATTATTTTATGTGCTGCTTATTTCTATTTGCAGGCTGTACTCCAGAAAAAACTGTTCAAAAAGAAAGTGTAATCAATTTAAATAATGGTTTAGTGGTTAACATAAATTTCAATAACTCATTTATAGAAAGCATAAGCAATACTGAAGGAATAAACACAAAAAGTACTTTTGTAAATGACAGAAAAGGCTCTTCAAATCAAGCAGTACATTTTAATAGAAACGATTCATCATTAATAGATTTTGGCGATTTAAATTTGGCTTCATTTCCAAATGCTGTATTCAGTGTTAGCTGTTGGGTGTTATTAGAAGATTCTTTAAAACCTTGTGCTATTTTAAGTAAACGAAGTGCTTATGGCGGTTTTGAATACAGTATAGATAATCATTTTAGAAATAAGCAATATTTCAATTTCGATAATTGGAACCTAAATGGCAATAACACAGTTTATGGAATTGACCCATTAAATTCCTCCGCAACAATTCAATTAAACTCTTGGCATCATTTAGTTTTTATTGCCAACGGCAATCAATTAAAGGTTTTTAGCAATGGTGTTTTACAAACAGGTTTTGATAATAAAAACAACGAAACATTTGCCAATACCGACAAACATTTTGTAGTAGGAAATGGTGGGGGTTATGGTAAATACTATTATTTTCAAGGTGCAATTGATGATGTAAAAATTTACAATAGAGTAATAAATAATGAAGAAATAAATACTTTGTTTGTTCAATAAAAATACTTTTTAGCTAAAATTACTTTTTATTTTTGCCTTTTGCAATATGGAAAAGCTCAACTTCTACAGTATTTGAACTTGTCTGGTAGATTGAACTAAAATGAAGTACTTTAGTTAGTGCTGTGTCGCCTCTACGAGGCTTATTTTATATGTGTTATTTTGGTTTACAATAGTGTCGCCTCTACGAGGCTTGTGTTATTTGTATTATTTCGGTTACAATAGTATCGCCTCTACGAGGCTTATTGTTTTACAGAAGGTTAGAGTTTTACTGTAAAAAGCGGATGCTTGATGACCAAAAGCGAATGCAGACGACTATGCTTGCTAAGACTCTACGAGGCTTATGTTATATGTTTGGGTTTGGTTACAATAGTTCCGCCTCTAC